>JAJFHT010000333.1 GCA_021775495.1 Hyphomicrobiales bacterium
TGCCACTCGGGTGGGCCAGTCCGAAGAAGAACTGCTGGTTGATTTCTTCACGATGGATGCCCAGTGACAGAGCCCTGCGGAACCTGACATCCCGCAACACCTCACGCCAAGCGGCATCCTCGACATTCAGGTTCGGCAGCAATGCCATCTGCGAGCCGATACCGTTCTGCCACAGCGAAACCTTGATGTTATGGGTTTTCTCGGCGCCTTTCAGGAATGTGTAGTCATCGAAGCGCAGATAGCGCCCCTGCAAATCGGTCTCTCCGGTTCCGGTCTTGGCAGCAATGATTTCTTTGGAACTGAGGCCCATCAGAACTGAATTGATGTAGGGCAGCTGCCTGCCCTTCTCGTCGACCCGGTGAAAATAAGGATTGCGCTTGAAAACAAAACGCTCTGCCGGTGGCGGTGTCTGGTTGACCCAAGGCGCCAGCGTCGGGAGATCGGGGTTTTCAGGACGGTACTGGCGCGCCTTGACCGTATGCAGCGCAATCCAGTTGCGCGAACCGGCCGCCTTGACTACGGCCTCAAGCTTTTGCGCATCGGCATATTTCACATGATACTGGCGCATATAGTGTGACGGCATGTAGATGTAATTGGGACGTGCCCCGGCCAGCGACGGCAAAAACAACGGATTTGGTTTGTCCCAGGTGTAGCGAACCGTAACCTCGTCAACGACCTCGAACTGCGGCGGTTTGCCGGCGACCAGCATCACCTGACGCGGGCCGCTACGCGAGACGTCGGGGTTTGTCGCCACGTCTTCCCAATAATAGCGGAAATCTTCCGACGTAAACGGATGACCGTCGGACCATTTGTGCCCGGGACGCAGCCGAAGGGTAAAAATCCTGCCTTCCTCGACCTCCACATCCTGTAGGATGTCGGGCACCAGTTGCAGATCCGGATCAAAGCCGACAAGCCGAGCGTAGCTGTAAACCGTCATCATCCTGATGTCCTTCGATTTCGACATCAAAATGCGCAGCTTGCCGCCATATTTCCCCTCTGTCTTGCCGAGTTTTTCCATCTCGATGACTCGGGGGGTCTCCGGCAGCCGTTCCGCCAACGGCGGCAATTCACCGGACTCGACCGCAGCTTTCAGTTCAGGTGGTTCCTCGGCACCAAATCCGGCAGCGGGTAAAATTGCGAGACCAAGCGCAACCGTCACGGCCACCAAGGAATTGCGTGAAAATAACATATTCATGCGTTCACCTGTTCAACTTGCATTTCTTCCCGCGCCAATACGAAATGATCCGCGCTGACCTGACGCAATTCGAGATCGATACCGATCCCTTCACTCCTGAATACCGGATCCCAGCTTTCCTGGATATCGCCATGCTCGTCTCCACTGCCTGTGAAATCAAGCTGGTGGTCGAGGTCGGCATGTGGAACCGCCCGAAGCAACTGCTGTGTGTAGGGATGCACCGGGTTATCGAATAGCGCCCCCGTCGGTGCGATCTCGACGATTCTGCCGCGCTGCATAACGGCGATGCGGTCGCAGATGTATTTCACCACTGCCAGATTGTGCGAGATGAATATCATCGTCAATCCCAGTTCGGCCTGCAGTTTTTTCAGCAGATTGAGAATTTGCGCCTGCACCGACACGTCAAGGGCCGATACCGGTTCGTCGCAGATCAGCAGATCGGGATTGAGCGCCAGTGCCCGGGCAATGCCGATGCGCTGCCGCTGGCCACCGGAGAAGCTATGCGGATAGCGGTTCAGATAAGTCGGTTGTAAACCGACCAGCGCCATCAGTTCCGCCGCCATCCGTTGAATTTCGCTGTTGTTGCCCATCTGATGAATTTCGAGCGGTTCGCGCAATATGTTGAGCACGGTCGAACGCGGGCTGAGCGAACTGAACGGATCCTGAAACACGATCTGTATGCGCTTGCGGAATTCTTTCAGGTCTCTGCCGGCGAGTTGCAGAACATCGCAACTCATCGTGCCATTGTCGAATTTCACATCACCGCGATCGGCCGGTGTGGCGCGCATGATCAGCTTGCTGAGTGTCGATTTTCCGCAACCGCTCTCGCCGACCACGCCGAAACTTTCGCCGCGTAATACATCCAGGCTGACATCGTTGACCGCCATGAAACGTCCGCCTTTTTGCGGCATGAAACGGTTTGTCTTGCCGATCGGATAGCTCTTGCTCATGTTCCGAAGCGTGAGCAACGGCGTTTTGCCATCCGTCATGTCGCGCGCCGAGACACGCATGGTCTCGGGTATTTTCTGGTCCACCTCCCGAAGCGCAACCAGTTTTTCACCCGGTTCCATGGCGAGCCGCGGCACGGCTCTCAGCAGCGCCCGGGTATAGTCGTGACCGGGTTTACGAAAGATGTCCTCAATGTTTCCGGCTTCCATGATCTCACCATGATAGATCACGACAACCTCGTCCGCCATATTCGCCACAACGCCCAGGTCATGGGTTATCAGCAGCATCGACATGTCCAGTTTCTGCTGGAGTTCCCGCAGCAGCCCCAGCACCTGCGCTTGAATCGTGACATCAAGCGCCGTCGTCGGTTCATCGGCGATCAGCAATGCGGGATGGCAGATCAGCGCCATTGCGATCATTGCCCGCTGCCGCAATCCACCGGACAGTTCCATCGGATACTTGCCGTAAGCGCTTTCCGGATCCGGAAATCCGACCAGTTTGAGCATGTCAACGGTCATCGACATCGCCTCGCCGTGACCGACATCACGATGCAGAATCAGCGCCTCTTCCACCTGATCACCGATCCGGTGAAGCGGAGACAATGATGTCATGGGCTCCTGAAAGACCATGGAAATACGACCGCCGCGCAATGCCTGCATTTGCCGGCTGTCGGTCGGAATGGCGGCGATATCAATTGCCGGATCATCCGTTTCCGGATCGTCGAAGAGAATCTGGCCACCGGTAATCGTCGCCACACGCGGCAGAATACCGAGGATGGATTGCGCGATGATCGATTTTCCCGAACCCGATTCACCGACCAGCGAGACTGTCTTGCCGCGTGGAATGCGAAAGCTCACTCCCTTAACGACATCAATGCTGCCACGCTGGAGGCCGATCGAGATTTTCAAATCCGAAATTCTGAGCAAATCAGATGTCGGTTTCGCCATGTAATAGCCCCACTAGACCGCAACAACGCGGCGCACCGTCATCTCCACGGCACCTTTTCCTATATCCCCACGCTATCGCCCATGGCGCAACCGGATTGAAGCTTTCATACTTGCAACTGTGGAACAGTAGCGCAAGTCATCTGATGGTCTCGAATCCGGTCGGGATCAGATTAGCCCCCAGGAATGTTCCCTCAATGACAAAATTCCGTCATGTGGAACGTTTTGAGCCATGGTTTTGTCCCGTGACAGCTGCTGCAATAGTCCCCCGATGACCCTTATGTTGCCGGTGTGGGAAACCAAAACGTTGTGTCGGCTGTCCAGACCGGTCTTCAGCAGGTCGATGGAAAGGGATTGCAGGTCGGCGAAGGATTGGCCCCCAGGCGGTCTGAAATTCCAGCGATCGGCTTTCCGCTGTTTTCGCAGCAAGGGAAACCGCCGTTTGACATCATGGGTCGTCAGGCCTTCCCATTCTCCGAATGATGCTTCTTTCAATCGGGTATCCTGTGCCGCCATATCCTCCGGGAGGCCAACCGCAGCCAGTACGATCTGCATGGTCTCGACGGTGCGCCGAAGTGGCGAGCAAAGGAAATTTACCTCAAATGGCTGGATCTGAAACTCAAGCAGCCGCTGTTTGAGCGCTACGCCGTTTTTTTTCGCCTGGTCACGACCGGTCTCATTCAGCGCGATATCAGAGTGCCCCTGAAAACGCCCGGCCGCGTTCCAGTCCGTTTCCCCGTGCCGGATGGCCAACAAAATGTTATCAGTCATTATCTGCATCGATGTCAGGCGGAATTGCACAATCTCTGTCGATGCTTACCCACATAAGACCGAAGGGCACAATGATTGAATCGGTGTTTCGCATTTCCCACCCAACCCTCCGGCACCTCCAGATTTTGGCCCTGGCCTTTTGCATCGGCCTGCTGATATCGGCTTTTGCCCTTCCCGCAAACGCACAGCGCCAGATTCTCGCGGAAAGCGTAAACGGTGAGCAGTCCAACGGAGAGAAACAGGGGTCGCTAAACGGTTTCCTTGAGCAGGCCCGCGAGGACGGTTCGACCGTGATCATCATTAAGCCGGCTGAAGATTCAGCGGCAGCCGAGATGCCCATGAGCATGTCCGGCAGCCGGTTGCTCGAGGCACGTGCGAAGTTTCGGACCATGTTGATGAATTCTGCGACATTCATCAGCCGTATCGACGATATTTTGAAAGAATCCAGTCCCAATGGCACGCTTAACTGGCTATTGATTGCCGCGGCAACGTCCATCAGCGGCCTGGTGGCGGGGTATTTCGTCTTCAGGGCCTGCTCGCAATGGATGCGCCGGCTCTTTGCCAGCGCCTATAATCCAAACGAAACGAAACGCAGCAGGAAAGTCGGCTACCTGCTTGGGCAAGCCGGTTCCATGGCTATCAGCACCGCCATCATGTTCGGCGTCGCTGTTCTTGTCGCGGTAATATTTGACACCGGACACGAACCAACACGATTGACGATCTGGCGCATCATCACCGCCTATACGATCTATCGCGTATTGCGCCATGTGATTTTCTTCAATTTTCTCGCGCCCGACACACCGGCTCATCGATTGATCAACCTGTCCGATGAGGAGGCCGGACGGCTTTATCGCGACTGGTCGCTAGTGCTCATGGTGGGGGTATTCATCATCGGTTTCTGCCGCTGGATGCAGCAGCTTGGACTGAGCGACGACGCCCATAGACTGGCCTTCATCATCGGCATGTTCATTTGTGCGGTCATGCTCGCCATATTGGCGATCAGCCATCGCAGGGAACTGTTCAAGATTATCCTCGGCAGTCATCAAACCGGCAAACCGCCGGCATGGCGCCTGTTCGTGGCAAAGTCCGTTCTGCCGGTCGTCCTGATCTACCTTGCATTCGCATGGTTCCAGAGCTCCGTTCGCCTAACACTCGGCCTTGAGGGCGGCTATCTGCTGGTGGCAGCGCCGATTATCGTTTTTGTCCCTGCAATATTTGCCTACGGCGTCGTCATTCTGGTCATCGAACTGATTTACGAGCGCCGGGCGAGCCGCTTCCGGCGGGAACGAGTCCTGCAGGCCCTCAAGGAAAGCCGTCAGGCGCGCATGGAGGACAAGAAAGCGCGTGAAGCAGCGGCAACGGCGAACGAAGATGACGACCTGCTTTCCGACCATGAGGAAATGATTATCTACAAGTCGGATCACGATCATGACGATCCCAAGCCTTACAAACCGATCTTCAAGGTGTTTTTCGAACAGGCCGTGCTGGCCACCATTCTGATCGTTTCGATCGGCGAACTGGCCCGGTTGTGGGGTCTTGATCTCGGCCGGACGGGTGGTCATCCTTTTGCCGCCGCTCTGGATATTTTCCTGGTCGGTTTCATCGCCTTCCTGATGTACCGAGCGGTCAATTTCTACATCGACGCGAAGATAATCGAGGAAGGCGGTTCGCTGGAAAGCGCGCCTACCAATCCCGGTGAGGGCGACAGTGAAGGCGGGGTCGGTCAGAGCCGCTTGGCCACCCTGCTTCCGATTTTCAGAAACGTTATCATCATTACTTTGGCCATCGTCGCCAGCATGATCATACTGGCCAATCTCGGTGTCGACGTCGGTCCGTTGTTCGCCGGCGCGGGCGTCGTCGGTCTGGCCATTGGTTTTGGCGCCCAGACGCTGATTCGTGACATCTTTTCCGGCGCGTTCTTTCTGGTCGATGACGCATTCCGCAAGGGCGAATATATCGAGGTCGGGACGATCAAGGGCGTGGTCGAAAAAATTTCGATCCGGTCATTCCAATTGCGTCATCACCTCGGGGCACTGCACACCGTTCCCTTCGGCGAAATCCATCAGCTGACGAACTATTCGCGCGACTGGGTGATGATGAAACTGCCGTTGCGCGTCACCTATGACACCGACGTGGAGAAGGTGCGCAAGCTGATCAAGAAGCTTGGGCAGGACCTGTTGCAAGATCCGGCCGTCGGACCGCTGTTTATCCAGCAGCTGAAATCCCAGGGTGTCTACTCCATGGAGGATTCGGCGATGATCATCCGGGTCAAGTTCATGACCAAACCGGGTGACCAGTTCGTCACCCGCAAGGTCGTTTACGCGGCAGTTCGGAAACTGTTCGAAGCCGAAGGCATCAAATTCGCGCACCGCGAGGTCACGGTGCGGCTTGCCGACGGAAAAAAGACCGAAGATCTTTCCTATGCCGAAAAAGAGGCGGTTGCCGGTTCGGTCAGGAGTGCGATAGACGAGCCGGAAGCTCAAAAGCAAAACCAGACCGTGAGATGAGAATCCGAATATGGCACCACGCATCCCGAACAGCTGGACACCGCTCCACTGTTCAGACAAAAGCGAAAACAAAAGCCTAGAGACCGCCTTGGCAATCCGAAAAAATCCGGAATCCTGATGGTGGCAGCTCCCAAAATCGAATTGGATAACGAGAGCCCGTTCGGAAGCCGCAAGCCCGGATTCGGCGCCAGGGTTTCATGGAAACTTGCGGCGGCCTCTTGGTTGCCCAAAAACCTGCGACAATACGTGCGTAAGACATATGGTTATCGCGCGCCGGGGCCGTTCGATATTCAGGTGGATGGTTTGAATTTCCGTGCCTATCCTGCGGAAAACTATTGCGACCGGATCATGCTCGGCAGATCCGCGCTGCCCGAACCAGCGGAACGCGTCCTGGTGCGAAATCTCGTCACCAGCGGCATGGTCTTTGTCGATGTCGGTGCCAATGTCGGCACCTATTCACTCGACGTCGCCCGGCTGGCCGGTCCGGATGCGACCATCCTCGCCTTCGAACCCCATCCGCGCACCTTCGCCAAACTGAGTTTCAATTGTGCGGCAAACAACGCTGCCCGCATACGCCTGTTCAACAAGGGGATCGGTCCGCAAGAAAGCACGATGGAACTCTGGTCGGACGGCGGCGGCAACATCGGGCATGCATCACTGTTGCCCGAAGGTGCAGGCAAGGCCGTTGCGCATGAAACGGTAGATATTGTCGTCCTTTCCACCGTACTGGCGACCGAACGCGTCGATCAAATCGACCTGCTCAAAATCGATATAGAAGGGTTTGAAGACCAGGCGCTGCTGCCGGTGTTCGATCGAGCGCCAAAGCGCCTTTGGCCAAGGGCAATTCTGCTCGAAACGGTCCATCGGCATTTGTGGCAGACCGATTGCCTCGAGCGGCTTGTCGAACTTGGCTACGACGTGGCTGAAGAGACCGCCGAAAACGTGCTGTTGAAATACGCAGCGTCATCGTGATCCTAGACCACAACGGGATAATTGCGGTGGTTTATCAACCTTCAGCAGACCGCTTTGTGTTCCGGTCGGGACATCCAGTTGCCGATTTTATCTGAAAGTTTGTCCGGCGAGATGGGTTTCGAAATATAGTCGTCCATACCGGCCTCAAGGCACCTCTCCTTGTCGCCTTTTACGGCGTGGGCGGTCACCCCGATGATCGGCACATGCGTGTCGCTTCCCGCCTCAATCTCCCTGATCGCCATTGTGGCATCCAGGCCGTTCATTTGCGGCATGGACACATCCATGAGAATGATCGACGGCTGGAGATTTCTGTACATCGATATCCCCTCATTGCCATTGCTGGCAATGCGGAAACTGAACCCGGTGGTTTGAAGTATCTGGGTAAAGACAATCTGATTCACCTCATTGTCTTCACACACCAGGATATCGATTACGTTTTCGCGTTTTTCCGGCTGGGACGACACCTCCTCCATTACGTCCTGACCAGCTGTTGTTGCTTCCTTGCCGCGCGAAAGTGCCTGCGGCGCGTTCGTGGCGATATCCGGGGATGGTGGAATTCCGGCGCGGTTGGCCTGATCCCGCTGCATGACCCCTATCAGCATTTCAAGCAACATGGACGACCTTGCCGGCTTGGTCAGATGCCCCTGCACACCGAGCGATGCAAAGGAGGAACCATCCTCGGTTTCGGTAACCGAGGTCAGCATGATGACCGGAATATCGGCAAGCTTCGGGTCGCTTCGCATGGTCCGAACGACGCTCGCACCGCTCATTTCCGGCATTTGGTAGTCCAGAATGACACAATCGACCCGGATCGCGTGATCGGCAGCCGCTCGCAGAAAAGCCAGCGCTTCCTCACCACCAACACAGGCGGCGCTGTCAAACCCGCAGCTTTTCATCTGTTCTGAAAGAATCGAGCGGTTTACATTATTGTCATCCACGACAAGGACGCGTGAACCGCTGACATCAAGTGCGGAACCATCGGCCTGCGGCACCGTCTGGCACACCGGCAGAATGGTTTCGAACCAGAATGTTGACCCTTGACCGACCTTGCTTTCAGCCTTGATCTGACCGCCCATCAATCTGACCAGCGATGATGCGATCGCCAGGCCAAGTCCGGTTCCCTCATGTTTGCGTGTCGCGGAAGTGTCGACCTGACTGAACTTTTCGAACACCCGGTCAAGTTTTTCCCTCGGAATGCCTATCCCGGTATCTTCCACGGAGAGTCGCAGTTGCACCGACTGGTCCGCGCCGGTTCCATTGACGCCGCCGCTTGCGTTGACAAAAACATGTCCGCGCTCGGTGAACTTGACGGCATTTCCCATCATGTTGGTAACGATCTGGCGAATGCGGCCAACATCCCCGATCAGCACCTTAGGCAGATCGGGGTCGATTCGAACGACCAGTTCCAGGTCTTTTTCTGCCACCTTGGAAGAGACAAGCGTCGCGACATCCTCAATCGCCTCGGCCAGATTGAACGGAGCCGGGTCCAACTCCATTTGCCCGGCATCGATTTTCGAGAAATCCAGAATATCGTTTATGATCGTCAAAAGGGACGCGCCTGACTTCACGATCACGTCTGTGAACATCTTCTGCTTGGGATCAAGCTCGGTTTTGGCCAGAAGCTCGGCCATGCCCATCACCCCGTTCATCGGCGTGCGGATCTCGTGGCTCATATTTGCGAGAAATTCCGATTTTGTCCGGTCGGCAGCTTCTGCAGCCTTGCGCGCTTCCTCCAACTCGCGTTCATGTTGCTTCAATTCGTTGATGTCCACCGCAAAACCACCAACCGCGCCGCTTTTGGTCAGGTATTTGTGGACCTTGTGCCAACCGGCGCACTCATATTCGCGGATACTTGAGGATGTGCTTGCCGCCCGCTGCTGTCTGATCCGCTCCGCGATATGCGCCTCAAGCGCCTCCCCCGAAAGCGACTTGCTGGCAGAACGCCTGATGACTTCCTCATAGGTGAATCGCCTGCCTGGCTGCTGGTCACCCTCATCCTGAAAGGAAATGCCGTGTAGCCGTTCATAGGCCGGATTCCAGGCGATCAGAACGTCGTTCTCGTCATAGGCGGCAAACGGCAGCGGTGAGATTTCGATCAATTCCAGAAGCAGATTGTGCTCATGGAGGATACGATCCGTGTTCACCGAAGTTTGCTCGAACTGCGTCATCATCGCGCCTGCAAGAATTCTGGAAGCATGTTATGCGGATGCGGTTAATCGATACTGAATTCCAGATCAGTTCGATTAATTTCTGTAAATAGACTGCCGGCTAAAGTAACGTCGTTCTGTTTTTACAATTTTGTTCTTTTGTTTTCGGTCAATCAGATTTGTCGGTCGACGGCGCCGCATACGTCGTTATGATTGGCAGGACAGTGTGAAGCAGTAGATATATGCCAGACATCGAATATTTCTACGCCGCCCATTCCGGTTTCGCATATCTTGGCTCGGCAAAACTCATGGCCGTTGCAGCCGCGTCCGGCCGGCGGCTTGTTCACCGGCCGGTCGATCTCAACAGCGTCATTGCGGCAGCGCGCGGACCTACGTTTCGCCAACGCACCAAAGCGCACCGGGATTACTTCTTCGGCCGGGAGATTGAACGCTGGTCCGAGCTTCGAGACGCCCCGGTGATCGGATATCGGCCGACCTATCACGACAACGACATCGCGCTTGCCAACTGCGTCCTGATTGCCGGCATCGTGCAGGGCACCAATATCGACCATCTCGCCCATGCTTTCCTCGAAGCGCACTGGCGCAACGATGCCGATCTCGCTGACCCGGCAACATTGGCAGATTTGGCTGTTTCCATCGGTATCGATCCTGAGCCACTGCTTCTTGGGGCGACGTCGCAGGACGTTCGAACAATCTATGAGAAGAACACCAAAGAGGCGATCGAGCGCTCCGTCTTCGGATCACCAACCTACTTCGTCGACGGCGACATGTTCTACGGTCAGGATAGGTTGGAAATGATCGAACAGGCGCTGGAAAAACCCTTTGCGGGACAATGGCCGAGAGACTGAGCCCCAGCGCTGAGTTCAATCCTCATACCCGTCGATAAACCATGTCTCCCACCACAAATCCGTCCAGTCCCGTCGTTCTTGCATAGTCAGCGAGATCGCTCAGCCGGTTGATGAACCCCTTGCCGTTGAAATTGAGTGACGTGTTGCAAAGGACGCCGAAACCCGTCGCCGCGCGAAACCGTGACAGCAGTTCGTACATGCGAGCGTTCTGATCCGGCGTCACCGTCTGGGCCCGTGCCGAACCGTCGACATGGGTCACCGCCGCCAGCCGATCGGTCTTCACCGTCTGGAAGTACAACATATGCGGGCTCGGCCCGTGATGGTTGAACAACCGGTCGAGTTCTTCTTCCTGCATAATCGGGGCAATCGGCCGGAACCCTTCCCGCTTTTTGATCGCATTCAACCGTGCATGGGTCTCCTTGCCGAAAGGCGCGGCAATCAGCGATCGGTTGCCCAACGCCCGCGGACCGATCTCATAGGCACCCTGCACCCAGGCATAGATTTCGCCATCTGCAAGCTGTGAAACCAGAGCCTCGAGATCCAGTTTCTGCGATTCGAACCCGGCAAGGTCAGCCTGATCCATGACGAAGGTTTCGCCGGCATAAACCGTCCAGTCGAGTTTGGCGTTTCCGGTATGAAACCATTGCGCATCGATGGCCGTGCCGATGGCCGAGCCGGAATCATTGGCGCAGGGCTGGACAAACACGTCGGCAAAAAGACCGGATTCTCGCCAGTCGCTGTTCCAGTCGCAATTCAGCCCGCATCCGCCGGATACCAGGATCGGCAGTCCGTCTTTTAGCCTGTCGCTGGCAAAGTCATGAAAGCGGCCAAAGATTTCCCGCTGGAAGCGGCGGGCGAGATTATGAAAGTCCGGTGAATCCAGACCGATATTGAAAAATGCCGAACCGGCAAATTCCGATTTTCGCAACGGCGCCTTCAGCGTGTCCCAATTCAAAATGCTGTCCATCGTCGCCCGCTCTTCGGGCGTTTCCGGCGTATCTGCTCCAAGGCCGGCGATCGCCATCAGCTTGCCGGCATCCTCGCGCCGGGATTTGCGCGCATCGGCCGGATAGGACGGGTCCGCGAGGCCGTAAAGAAATCCGTATTTGTGGCCTGGTCCGTCCAGCGGGGAACCAAGGGATTCGATGTTCAGCTTTTCGTCGATACGGTAGAAATGCCCAAGCACGCCTTCCCAGACCAGCGCATAACAGGGCTGGCCTTGCGGAAACGGCGACATGGCGTAACTGCCGAGCAGGTGCGAGCGTTCGTGTGAAGAGGAAAAATAGCGGATGTCGGAGCCAAGGAACTTCTGCGGTCTGTCGATAATGCCGTCGGTACCGGCGCCGAAATATCCGGCTCCGATCGGATCTGCCATTGGCCGGAAGGACCGCAGCCAGCCCGATTCGGCAATCACGTCCGGAATCCCGCCGGCAAGACCCATACCGTGCAACATAAGGTCCGGGGTGACCGCGCCGTAGCGTGCGCCTGAATCCTTCTCAGCCTCGATGGAATACACCAGTCGGCCGTCGTCAATCATGGTCACATGGCCATCATGGCCGGGTTTGTAGGCAAAGATTTTCATGGGCTGGGCAATCGCGTCCGGAGGCAGTGACCTCAGATAGGCTTTCCCCGCCTTCCGTGCAACCGGACGGCGGGGTCAAGCCATCTCAAAAAGCGACCGCGGAAAACCTGTTTTTGTTGACCGCAAAGACGCGGAATGAGAAGAGATGTTCGGAAGGACGCCATGCATGAAGATACTGCTCACCGGGGCAGCCGGTTTTGTTGGATTTCACACCGCGAGACGTTTTCTTGAGCGTGGCGATCGTGTCATCGGTATCGACAATCTGAACAGCTACTACGCCCCCGGCCTCAAGGAAGCGCGGCTGTCTTCGCTGCACAACCATGATACGTTCGAATTCCACAAGGCGGACATCGCCGATCCCGATGCGCTTTCAGATGCTGCCGGAAACGCCGGTGATGCCGATCTGATCGTCCACTTCGCCGCACAGGCGGGTGTGCGCTATTCAATTGAAAATCCGTATTCCTATGTCAGTTCCAATGTCACCGGTCAGGTCGCAATCCTGGAACTTGTCACGAAACTCGAAAAGCGACCGCCGGTCGTCTATGCCAGTTCCTCTTCGGTTTACGGCTCGAACGTTAAGGTTCCATTTTGCGAATCCGATCCGGTCAACCAGCCCGTCTCGGTATACGCAGCAACCAAGCGCGCCGGAGAATTGCTGGCATATGCCTATCGCGACATCCATGGAATTCACACAACGGGTTTGCGCTTCTTCACGGTCTACGGCCGCTACGGCCGGCCGGATATGGCGCCCTGGCTATTCACCGATGCCATCTTGAAGGGCGAACCGATTTCGGTTTTCAACAATGGCGATATGCAGCGTGATTTTACCCATGTGGATGACATCGCCGCGGGCGCTGTGGCCGCCGCAGACCGCATTTTGCGGGAGCCGGAAAACACCGCGCCGATCTACAATCTCGGCAATAACCAGCCGGTCAAACTGATGGATTTCATCGCCGCAATCGAAAAGGCGACCGGCCGTCAGGCCAGGATGGAAATGAAGCCGAAACCGCCGGGCGATGTGCTGAACACCTATGCCGACATCGATCTTGCCACGCACGATCTCGGTTTTGCTCCGAAGGTGCAGCTGGAAGATGGCATTGCGGATTTTATTGAATGGTTTCGCGGATATAACGGCATCAGTTGATTCAAGACATCAAACAGCATCGAAATCCAGCACAAGCTTTTTCGATGTTGGCCGAGCCTGACAGGCCAGGGTGAATCCTGCTTCGATCTCCCACGGCTGTAGAGAATAATTGACCGCCATTTCCGCACTGCCTTCGACAATCCGGCAGCGGCAGGTGCAGCACATTCCGCCGGTGCAGGAATGCGGGATCTCGATGCCGGAGCTGTGGGCGATATCGATCAGGCTTTGCTTCGGATCGTCCGAGGTGAATCCCTTGCGTGAACCGTCGATGACAACCTCGATCGCAACACCGTCTTTGGCGGCATCTCGCGCGGCCTTCGACGGCGCCTTGGGCGGCGGTGCATCGGCCGCAGGGGTGAAGCGTTCAAAATGCATATGCGAAGGATCGACACCCAAGTCTGTCAGCGCCTTTGACACATCGTCGATCATCTCGCCCGGACCGCACAGGAAAACATCATCAACGGTGGCCGGGTCGATCAGCCCCCGTTCGGTAAACTGGGCGATCCGGTCAGCATCCAGCCGGCCGTTCAGCAATTCGGAATCCTGGCTCTCGCGCGACAGAACATGCACCAGTGTGAAGCGGCCAAGATAACGGTCCTTCAGGTCTTCAAGTTCCTCGCGGAACATCACGGATTCAGTCGAACGGTTTCCGTAAAGAAGAGTAATCGTGCTTTCGGGTTCATCCCGCAGAACGCTCGCAATAATGGAAAGAATTGGCGTGATGCCGGACCCGGCGGCAATCATCAGATAATCGTGCTCACCGCCGACGGTTGCGGTAAACCTGCCCTGCGG
>JAJFHT010000334.1 GCA_021775495.1 Hyphomicrobiales bacterium
CCGGTTGTTGCAGGCGATTATTCAACAAGTCATCAGCCTGCCTGTTTTGCTCAAGGCCTTCGAACATTACCAACCCGATGATTTCAGCCGGAGCATGCTGCACCATGGAGAGATTTTGCAGGCGGTGAAGTCGGGGGATGCGGAATGGGCTGAACTGGCGATGCGCACTCACATCCTGTCGAGCCGCAATGCGGTCATGGCACGGCGTGACGCCAATCAGGATCAGACTCAACAATAAACTGCAGGCAGTCGGGACTGCGCATACCAATCCACAGTTTGATCAGTCAATGGTATACCATTATTGACGTGATGCGGTATCCGCGTTGAGTTTCCGCATCTTTTCGGTATTATTGTATACCATAAAGGTGATCATTCTGGGGAATGCATGTGAGCCAGTTTCAGGTCGGAATTGATGTCGGGGGCACTTTTACCGATTTTGTGCTGCGGAACCTCGCAACCGGTGAAGAAGTGGTCGGGAAGGTGCCGTCAACGCCGCACGATCCCTCGCTCGCCGGAATAGAGGGCTTGCGACAGCTATCATCGGAGTCCGGGTTCGCAATAGATCAGATTTCCCGCGTCCTGCATGGGACGACAATTGCCACAAACATATTGCTGCAGCGGAGCGGTTCGAAAGCCGGGCTGATCACCACACGTGGATTCCGCGATATCCTTCATATCGGCCGCAAGAAGCGGTCATTGAATTTTTCCAATTATCTCGATGTTCCGAGGCAAAGCAGACCGATCGTGCCGCGCTATCTGCGGCAAACCGTCAGGGAACGGGTTCGCGCTCCGGATGGAAGAATCGAAACTCCGCTCGAAATGGATGACGTCGCCGCGGCGGTGGACACTTTGGTGCACGAGGGTGTGGAGTCGATTGCCGTCTGCTTTCTTTTTGCGTTTCTCAACCCGGATCATGAACGCCGGGTCAAAGATCATATCGAAAGCAGGTTTCCCGAGTTGTTCGTCACCTGCAGCCATGAGGTCACGCCGCTGCACCGCGAGTATGAGCGATTTTCCACAACGGCCCTCAACGCTTATGTCGGTCCGCGTACCGGGCATTACGTCGATCGGTTCAATGGTTCGCTGAAGGAATTGGGGGTTGGTGCTGACCTCCGATTGATGTCGTCGGCTGGCGGGCTGATGGGTTCCGCTGCGGCAAAACTGAGGCCGGTCAATCTTCTCCTGTCGGGACCGGTCGCAGCGCTCAAGAAGGGCGTTGAAGTGGGGCAAAAAGCCGGTTTTCCCAATGTGATCACCTTGGACGTTGGCGGAACGTCTGCGGACATAGGCGTCGCTCATGGCGGCAAGATGCGCCTTAAACATGTGCTGGATACCCAGATGGGTGACTTTGACGCCATGGTTCCGATGATCGATCTCGAGACGATCGGTGCGGGTGGCGGGTCGATTGCGTTCGTAGATGATGGGGGAATGTTCAATGTCGGGCCACGCAGCGCCGGTGCCCGGCCTGGCCCGGTCTGTTACGGCTTGGGCGGAACCGAACCGACGGTCACCGACGCGCTTGTCGTGCTGGGCTGGTTTCGCGAGAGTGTTTTGGCGGGATCCGGTGTCGCTATCGACCGTAATGCGGCGGAAACAGCGATAGAGGAAAAAATCGCCACCCCGTTGGGATTGAACCTGCACCAGGCTGCGCTTGGAATTTACCAGATTGCGGCAAAGCATATGACCGACGCCATACGACTGCAAAGCATTGCCAAAGGCTATGATCCCCGGGAATTTGTTCTTATTCCATTCGGCGGTGCCGGCCCGGCGTTTGCCGCCGATATTGCCCGCGAGCTGCAGATCGGCAAAACCGTGATACCTGCGCACCCCGGCGTTGGGGCAGCGGCGGGACTGCTGAGTTCCGACATTCGTTACGAACATATGTCCAGTCTCTGGGACGATCTCGATACCGCCGATCGGGACGTCGTTTCGAGCAAATACGACCAATTGCGGTCGGCGGCGCATGCCGAACTGGATGCCGACGGATTTACGGAAGACCAGATGTCGTTTCAGTTTCGCGCCGATTGTCGCTATCGCGGGCAGGGCTATGAACTGACGGTGGATGTACCGCCGGATGTGCTGGCTCAAGGATGGCGTGAAAGCGTCGCAAATGCCTTCCATGGTGAGCATGAACGGCTGTATCTGCGCAGTTTTCCGGACAAGCCGGTGCAGTTGATCAATGTCAGACTGATCGGTGTCGGCGCAGTGACTCAACCGGCCGGCAGTCACATGCACCGGCAACACTCCGATCCCGGTTCGCATATGATAGCCGATTGTGTCTTTTCCGGCGGGGCTGGTCCGGAGGTCATGCCAACTCCGTTTTTCCAGCGCAATGCGATCGGATCAGAACTGAAATTGACCGGGCCAGCGGTGGTCGAGCAGGGGGATGCCACTACGGTTGTTCCGCCGGGATGTACCCTGGAAACCGACACCCTCGGCAATCTGATCATCGGGCATGGAGCAAGCCATGAATAAAGCGACATCGCCTGACAGCCTCACGCTCGATCAATTGCGGCAAATGAGTATCTCGACAGCGGTTCCGGTGGAAAATGTCTTCTGGCAGCGAGTAGAAGTCGATCCAGTTCTGCTTCAGGTGATCGGCGGTGCTCTGAAGACCATGGCATCGGAAATGGCGCAATTGCTGTTCCGCATGGCCTATTCCTCGATCATGCGGGAATCCCAGGATATCGGGGCAGGTATTCTCGATCTCTATGGCCGGCAATTGTGCGAAAGCGATTCAACACCGATGCATTGCGGTTCGCTGCCTGCCTATGTGCGTGGCGTCGAACGAAAACACTCGAGCAACTACGCACCGGGCGATGTGATCCTTCACAATCATCCCTATTACGGTGCCTCGCATGCGCCGGACTATGGTGTGATTGTTCCGATCTTTGTCGATGAGGTTCATATCGGTTTTGCCGGTTGCACCGGACATATGGTCGATATCGGGTCTGCACATCCGGGCTTTTCGGTGGATGTCCCCGATCTCTTTGCCGAAGGGGTGCTGGTCAATGCGGCCAAGATCTATGACAGCGGCGTTCTGAACCAACCGCTGTGGGATCATATCATGGAGAATGTGCGTACTCCGGAGGCCAACAGCGGTGATGTCGAGGCGATGATCGCATGCTGCCAACTTGGTGCCCGCCGGTTTGGCGAACTGGTCGAACGCTATGGTCTTGATTGCGTGATGAGTGCCAGTGAATCCTGGATGGATTATGCCGAACAGCGCATGCGCCAGCGCATCAGTGCCGTTCCGGATGGTGTTTACAAGGCTCCGAACGGCTGGCTCGAGGATGATGGAAAGAATTTCGGCGTCAAACTGCCGATCGCAACCAGGGTGGTCGTCGACGGTGATTGCCTGCATGTCGATTTGACTGGCTCTTCCAAGCAAGTCGAAACCGGCTTCAACTGCCCTTACGAGGGCAGTGTGTTGCCGACCGTCAATTTTGCCATCCGGACCCTTCTGCTTGACGAGGCGCTTGAGGGCGGGGACGTGCCGCAAAATGACGGCATATTCAGACCGATCACGGTCTACGCCCCCAAGGGAAGCATATTCAATCCGGAATTTCCGCACGGCTGTGAAGCGCGGTTCGCTCAAATCAACCGGATACCGGACCAGGTGTTGCAGGCATTTGCCGAAGTTATGCCGGACAAGGTCACTGCCGGCAATTCGGCCAGCGTCAGCGCCATTGCCTATAGTGGCGTACTGGCTGATGACGCGTCGCAATACTGGGTGCTGATCGAAGTGAACGAAGGTTCCTATGGCGCCCGCTGCGGAATGGACGGCATCGATGCCATCGACAATCTGATGGCCAACACGCGCAACAATCCGATCGAGGAAATGGAACTTTCCGCACCGGTTGTGTGCGAGCGGTATGAATTGCGCGATGAGGCGCCAGCCGCGGGTCGGTGGCGCGGCGGCCTCGGTTCCGTCAAAGAATGGCGGTTTCTCCAAAAGACATCAATCGGATCGACCGGAGATCACCGATCGGATGACCCGCCACGTGGCCTGTTGGGCGGGGAGAACGGCGTTGGCGGGTCGATGACAAAGCGTACTCCGGATGGCAAATCTGAAAAACTGCCCGCCAAAGTCAGCGGTTTGCGGCTTGAGCCCGGTGATGTCCTGCAAATTGCCGGCATATGCGGGGCCGGTTACGGAGCACCATTCGAAAGAGATCCGCAGGCTGTCGTCGCCGATGTTCGGGATGAATTGATCGACAAGTCAGACGCCGAAAGTATCTACGGCGTTGTGCTTACGGCATCCGGAAGGGAAGCGGACTTGACCAAGACCGCGGCGCGGCGAAAATCCGGCAATACAGATGGCTGAGCGGAAAACCGGAATTGACCGCACGAAAACACCCGACAACGTTTCGGCGTTGTTTCAAACCTATCCGCTTCATGGCCTGAACCTGAAGAACCGGATCGTGCTGGCGCCATGCACGCGCAATTGCGCCGAACCGGGATTGGTTCCGACGGACGGCGCGATCGAATATTACCGCGCACGCGCCGAAGCCGGTTTGCTGATCACTGAAGCGACGCTCATTCGCGCCGATTGCCAGGGATACCGCGACACGCCCGGAATCTATTCGGACGATCAGGTACAGGCATGGCGCAAGGTGACTGACGCCGTTCACGAAGCCGGCGGCTTGATATTCAGCCAGCTCTGGCATGTCGGACGGCTGGCGCATCCCTACTATTGCGGCACGGATCCGGTCTGCCCGTCACGCGTGCCGACCGAGGGTACGGTTCACCAGACGCAAGGGGTTGAACTGGAACATGTCTGGCCGCGGGCGCTTGAGCAGGCCGAAATTGCCGAGATCGTCGATGATTTCGCGACGGCCGCCCGCAACGCCAAAGCGGCGGGGTTTGACGGCGTCGAGATCCATGGCGCGAACGGTTATCTGCTCGACCAGTTCCTGCGCCAGACGACCAACCGGCGTGAAGATGATTATGGTGGTGACCCGGAACGCAGAGCCAGGTTTGCGATTGACGTCGTCGATGCCGTTGCGGCACAATTCGGCAGTACACGGGTCGGCCTGCGTTTGTCTCCGGCAGCGTATTTCGGTCTGATGGATTTTGTTCCGGGTGACACCGACGGGTACATCCATTTGATCCGGCAAATGAACGACCGCAATCTTGCCTATCTTCATGTCGGCATCCACGAGGATGCTGAGGCCTATGATTATCTCGGCGGGCGGCCAAGCCAGTTCTTGCGGCGGCACTACAACGGAACGTTGATCGGAAACGGGGGGTATGATGCCCCGACCGCCGCGAGGGAAATTGCGGAGGGAGCCGTTGATCTGGTGTCGTTCGGCAAGTCGTTCATCGCAAACCCCGACCTTGTCAGGCGTCTGCGCACCGGAATTCCATTGGAGCCCTATCGCCGCGAGATGCTGGATATGCTGGTATGAGCGCATCAATCGGCACGGCAGTTGAACTCCGAGAGAGTTGAGATCACTTCCTGATCGCTGACCTGTTGAAATATCCGGTAATGCAGACCAACCGCGTGAAACGGCTCCGGCGTTTCCAGGCACACGACATCATCGACAAGCGGACGGAATTTTCGCAGGCTTGATGCCGGAGCGACCGGCACAGCCAGAATGGTCCTCGCAGGCTGACGGTGTTTCAGGCCGGCGAGGGCGGCTTCCAACGACGCTCCGGTGGCAATGCCGTCATCGACCACAATCGCCGTTCGGTCTTTCAGGGGCAGGGGTTGCCGCTCACCCATGTAGAGCTTGCGCCGCTCCTGAAGTTCGCCGGTTTTGGCGTTGATAATCTCGTCCAATTCGCCCGGAAGAAGACCTATTTCGAAAACAATCTCGTTGTTCATCACTATGATCGGCGGATCGCCATCGACCACCGCACCGATGGCGAGTTCGGGTTGCGATGGCGCACCGATCTTCCTGACTGATATCAGATCCAGAGGTGCTGAAAGACGGCTGGCGATTTCCTTGGCTACAGGCACGCCGCCGCGCGGCAGTGCCAACACGACCGGATCTTTGATTTCCATTTCTGCGAGCCTCTCGGCCAGCTCGACTCCGGCCTGCTTCCGGTCGTTGAACATGAGCGCGCTTTCCCGAGCCATTTCACCGCAAGTCTGCAGCATATCAGAAAACCGGTCTGGTTTTTCTTGTGCCCGTTTCATAACTGTGATCTTGAGCGCCCGAACTTGGTATCGGGCAGAAGGACGTGAATGTGGCGGGAATGGATTTTTCTCTGACCGAATTGCTGCCATTTGCCCTGGCATTCTGCGCGGCCGGTCTGGTCGCCGGGATTCTGGCCGGCGTTTTCGGCATCGGCGGTGGGGCAATTCTCGTGCCGGTTTTTTATCAGGCTGCCGAGCTTGTCGGGATCGATGAAGCCGTGCGCATGCACCTTTCGGTCGGTACCTCGCTGGCGGTCATCGTACCGACCTCCCTCCGCTCGTTTCAGGCGCACCATTCCCGCGGCGCCGTCGATATGGAACTGCTGAAAAGTTTTGCCGTTGCGGTCCCGGTCGGTGTGGTCATTGCATCCTTTCTTGCCGCCTATATCTCCAGTGCCGGACTGCGCACCGTTTTTGCCTTTATCGCGATCGTGGTCGGCCTCAGGCTGCTGTTCAATCGCGATGAATGGCGGCTTGGAGCGGACCTGCCGGCCAGCCCCGGGCGGCAGCTTGTCGGTTTGGGGATCGGATTCTTCTCGACCCTCATGGGTATTGGCGGAGGTGTGCTCAACAACACCTTCATGACCGTGTTCGGCAGGCCGATGCACCAGGCGGTGGCGACAAGTGCCGGCGTCGGCGTGTTGATCTCCATTCCAGGCACGATTGGGTATATCTGGGCTGGCTGGGGACATGCTTTGCTGCCGCCGCTTTCGACCGGTTATGTCAATTGGATCGCGGTCCTGCTCATTATTCCAGTTACGCTTCTGGTCGCGCCTTATGGCGTCAAGATTGCCCATGCCCTGCAGAAACGGCATCTTGAAATCGGTTTCGGGATCTTTCTGTTGATCGTGGCGGCAAGATTTTTCGCCAGTCTGGCCTGATCCGGAAGACATCCAGCGATTGAGTTGACATCAACAGACCTCAATTCTAGCTCTAGAATATGAAAACCAAAGATCTGACCGATGCAGAATTGGTGGTGCTTGGCCTGGTCGCCGAGATGCCGCGCTATGGTTACCAGCTTGAGCAGGTGATCGAGCAGCGCGGCATGCGCGTCGGGCCCCTGATCGGTTTTTCGTCGATCTATTTCGTGCTCGGAAGGCTTGAAAAGATGGAGCTGGTTTCGTCGGAAAAACCGACTGAAGCAAAGGCGAAAAAGGTGTTTTCCGTGACAGATGCCGGTCGTGCGGAACTTGTTTCGCAGACCCTCTCGGCGCTGCGGAATTTGCGCCCCAACTACTCTTCCGTGCTGTTGGGACTGGCGCACTGGCCGGTGCTCGAACAGGATGCCGCACTGACTGCGTTGCAGAAACGAAGTGAGGCGATTGGAGCTGAACGGGAGCGCATCCGAAAGGTTCAGGCTGATCAGCAGCCCTTGCCGGATTTTGTCGAAGCGCTGTTTGACTATTCACTTGGCCAGTTGAAAGCCGAGGCTGAGTGGATTGCGCGGACTCTGGATCGTATGAACCGGAAAGTAATCTAGTCGCGCAGAATGAGGCGATCGCCGCGTACATCGAATCCTGACAATGTGCCGAGGAAATTCATGCCCAGCAGGCTTTGGGCCAGCCGTCCTGGCTCGGCGACAAGAACCGGCACGCGCCGGCGACTGATGTCTCCGATGGAAATCGTATCCGCGGTCGCCCGGGCCGCCCGCCCTGGGCCG
>JAJFHT010000335.1 GCA_021775495.1 Hyphomicrobiales bacterium
ATGATCCGCTCCTTCGCGTTGCTGGCGGCCTTTTCGCTGTTCACCCGCCAGGGGGCTCAGCTTGGCACCGTCGCCCTTGCCGCCAACGCCGTTCTGTTGAATTTTTTCATGATCTCCGGCTTTCTGCTCGACGGATTCGCAACGGCGGCGGAGCAGCTTGGCGGCCGCGCCGTCGGCGCAAATCACCGGCCCGCTTTTGTCCAGTCGACGCGGCTGACGCTTTTTTGGGGTTTTGCAATCGCAGGATTGGCGACGCTTGTTTTTCTGGTGTTCGGCAATGCGCTGGTGGAGCTGCTGACGACATCCGTCGATGTCCGAACCGAAGCAGGCCACTATCTGGTCTGGGCGGCGCTCACAGCTGTGACCGGCGTGCTCGCCTTCCAGATGGACGGAATCTACATCGGCGCGACCTGGTCGCGCGACATGCGCAACATGATGCTGTTGTCGCTGGCAATTTATGTGATCGCTCTGATTGCGCTGAGCCGAATGTTCGGCAATCACGGACTTTGGGCAGCTTTGCACCTGTTCCTGATCACTCGCGGTTTGAGCCTCAGCGCTATGCTGCCGCGTAGGATCAAATCGAATTTTGGTGAAGCCGGTGCCGGGCGTCACGTTTAGATGGCTTCGGTGTCCGGAACGGAAATAGCCGCCTCAGGGATTGGTGCCGGGTTTGTGAAGCGGTTGTGACAAGTAAGCCATAATCGTCGTGTTATTTCTTGGCGGGGCTTGTAATCACCTTCAGCCAGAGGTCGAAAACCATGAAAATGTTAGAAACCGGCACAACGCGCAGGACTGCGCTAAAATCTCTCGCGTTCGGTGCCGCAGTCCTTTCCACGCCGATGATCATGAACCGCGCCGCGCATGGCAAGGCGGACTTCCTTGGCGCATCGGTTACAGATTTTCATCGTTTCAAGCTGGGCGGCTTCGAACTCACCGTGTTGAATGACGGCATTATGGTGACAGACGGGCCGCATCCGTTGTTTGGCGGCAAGCAGCCGTCCGAGAGCGTTGCCGAACTGATGCGTCAGAACAATCTTTCGACCGAAAAAGTGGCATTGCCGTTTTCGCCTGTCATCCTGAACACCGGAACGGAACTTGTCCTGTTCGACACCGGGAACGGTGAAAGCCGTCGCGGCGGTGGTGTCGGGCGGCTTGGCGACGCCATGCAGACCGCCGGCTACACACCAGAGCAAATCGATGTCGTGGTGATCACGCATATGCATCCTGATCATATCGGCGGCCTGATGGAGGGCGGCGCTCCGGCGTTCCCGAATGCCCGTTATGTGATCGGCGAGGCGGAGTACGCGTTCTGGACCGACGATGCCCGCGCATCGGGCCCGACCGAGGGTCTCTACAAAATGGGGCAGTCGCTGGTGGTTCCGCTCGCGGAAAAGATGACCTTCCTGAAAGACGGTACGGACGTCGTGTCCGGTGTCGCCGCGTTGGAGGCCTTTGGCCATACGCCCGGTCATCTCGGTTACCGCATTGAAAGCGAAGGACGTCAGCTGGTTCTAACCGGCGATGTGGCAAATCACTATGTTATCGGTTTCCAGAAACCGGACTGGGGGTTCGGGTTCGATGCCGACAAAGCACTGGCCTCGGCTACCCGCCGCAGCGTGCTCGGCATGCTGGCCGCAGACAGACTGCCTTTCGTCGGATACCACATGCCGTTCCCGAGCGTCGGTTATGTCGAGCCGATAAACGACGCGTTCCGCTACGTTGCTGAAAGCTATCAGTTCGATCTTTAGAGCAGTTGTGAAATCCCTCATTGGTGGGTCGTGCCGGCGTTGCGCCGATAGGCTGCCGGCCCGGTGCCGCTATGTTTCTTGAACACGCGGCCGAATGCCGCCTCCGACTGATAGCCGACCTGTTCGGCGATCGATATGATGGCGGCATCCGTGCTTTCGAGCGCGCGTTTCGCAATTTGCATGCGCCAATGGGTGATATAGGCCAGCGGTGACATCGAAAGCGCTTGGGAAAACCGGGCGGCAAAGGATGTGCGTGACATGCCGGCAATGCTGGCCAATTCTTCCAATGTCCATGGATGCGATGGCGTGTCATGGACCGCTTTCAGGGCACGCGCAATCTGGCGGTCGGCGAAACCGGCAAGAACAGGTTGATCGGATCCCGCCGTGCTCAGATGAGTGCGAAGCGCCTGCGCGAAGATGATTTCCGACATCTTCATGGCGATCAGGTCGCTGCCAAGTTGCTCGCGCCCGGCCTCCGAACCGATCACCCTGAGAGTTGCTTCCATCCACCTCCCGCTTTCCTGTCCGTAATTCTCGATGTGAATGAATGGCGGCAGTGCCTCGATCAACGGGTGATTTACCTGACTGTCGAAGGCGAAATGGCCACACACCAATTGCGTTTCATGATCAGTGCCAGTGTCTCCGTAGACAAGGGTTCCGCTGCCGGTAAATCCCGATTGTTCGACGACCTGGTCAAGCATCAGAGCCTGCTTTTCGGTTTTCGGATCGCAATAGAGCGTGTGCGAGGCACCCCGGGTGATGATCACCAGGTCACCCTGTTCCAGTTTCACCGGATCCGCCACGTCCTCGATACGGATGAAACACCGTCCCTGATGGGCGAAGTGAAATCGCGCCACCTGTTGATAGGACGGAACCTTGACACTCCAGGGCGAAGTAAACGAGGTGCGAAAATACAAGGTCCCCGACAGACGCATATGCGACAGGATATTGCTCAGAAGGTCCATATTGAATTTCCGATCTATGGCGTAGGCATATCTGTTCATCCGAATTTCGGGAACATCATTGCACGAATGATCAAGAAATCCGTATGAATGATCATTAAAAATCTGATCGAATTGCCTTTTAGTCGTTTTGATCCGGTCTGGCAATTCGCCGCCGGCGATAAATCAATCAAAGGAAATGATCATGAAACTCCGATCTTCACATCTGGCCATGGCAATCGCGATTATGTTCAGCGTGGTTCCGGCCAAGGCCGAATCCGCAGCCGACCTGAACGATCTTCAGATTGCCCATGTTGCCTATGTCGCCGACAATATCGACATTCGATACGCCCATCTCGCGCTGGCCATTTCGCAGAACCCCGAAGTGCGCGCATTTGCACAAACCATGATCCGCGATCACACTGCGGTCAACGAGCAGGCGCTCGCATTGCTGGCCAAACTGAAAGCCGAACCGCAGGGAAACTTTCTCAGCACCACGCTGCAGCAGAACGCCGAAAAACTGATCGACGAGATGAGCAGTTTGCGCGGTCAGGCGTTCGACAAGCGTTATGCGGAAAATGAACTCGCTTATCACAAGGCCGTCAACGATCTGGTCGAGAACAGCTTCATTCCCAACATTGACAATGCCGAGGTCAAAGCTCTGTTCGAGGCCGGTCTTCAGATTTTCAAGGCCCATGAAGCGCACGCACAAATGATGGTCGGGAAACTCAAATGACCATCCGGACAAGACGAGCGGTCCTGTCGAATTCCATGGCGGTGCTTACCGCCATGGCCTTTGGCACCGGACGGTCATCTGCAGCTGGACCGGTCGAGCATGCCGTGTCGATTACCGGGTTCAAATTCGTTCCGGAAACCATCACAATTGCCCCTGGAGACAGGATCACCTGGACCAACAATGACATCGTGCCGCACACGGCAACTGCGATGGACAAGAGATGGGATACCGGCACGATCGCCAAGGGCAAATCCAAGAGCCTGATCGTTGGCGAAGATCATCTGACCGAATATTTCTGCCGGTTCCATCCGAAAATGAAGGCCAGGCTGATTTTGCGATAGAGACAATTCAACCAAGGGGCTTGTCGGCCCAACTGTCGACATTCAGGTCACGGATCTCTGACAAATTGCCGAGACCGTCTTTGTCGGCAAATTCCGACAGGCCTCGCAAAATTTTTCGTGGCAGGTATGGCCCGCCATAGATCAGGCCGGTGTAAAGCTGGACAAGGTCCGCACCGGCGCGGATTTTCTCCAGCACCTGATCGGCCGATCCGACACCTCCCACGCCGATAATCGGCAGCTTTTTGCCTATCCGCCGGCGCATTTTTGCAAGAACCATGGTCGAGCGTTCAAACAGGGGCTGGCCCGACAACCCGCCTGCTTCGCCGGCATGTCTCGTTTCGATCAGGCCGTCACGCGCCAAAGTGGTGTTCGACACGATCAGGCCATCAAGGCTGCTGTTTTCAACGGCTTCGGCAATGTCGTCCAGATCGGCCTCGCCGAGATCCGGTGCGATCTTCAGAAACACCGGAACCGATCGATCCGATGATTGGATGGCCTTGTCCCGTGCGGTTATCACCCGCGTCAGCAACTCGGCCAGATTGTCTTTGTTCTGCAGAGCTCTGAGGTTCGGCGTATTGGGAGATGATACATTCGCGGTGAAATAGGATGCCGTTCCGGCAAACCGTTCAATGCCCTTTTCATAGTCGCCGATACGATCCTGGCTGTCCTTGTTTGCTCCGATATTGACCCCGACAATTCCGGGTCGGTTATGTCTCCGCTTCAGCCGGTCGAAAGCCCGCTGATGTCCCTCATTGTTGAAGCCGAGCCGATTGATCACCGCCCGGTCGCGCATCAGCCGGAAGATCCGTGGCCGCGGATTGCCACTCTGCGGCAATGGCGTGAGGGTCCCGATCTCGGCAAAACCGAAGCCGAGTTTCAACAATGCATCAGGCACTTCGGCATTCTTGTCGTAACCGGCTGCGATGCCGAGCCGGTTGGGAAAATCAAGACCGGCCACCCGTACGCCAAGGCGCCGGTCTCGATGTGATGTCCCTGCCGGGCCGAGGCCAAGACGCAATGCGTTGATCGACAATGAATGGGCCGTCTCCGGATCAAGTGCAAACAGCCATTCCTGGCCAATCCGGGTGGCAAATTCGATCATTCACCAAGGTCCGGAAAGACGTGGGTGCCATCCGGTCCAAGTGGCAGGGGCTTTGTCCAGCGAACCGCTGACATCGGCAGTTCGGAATAAAGATGCGGGAACAGATCACCGCCACGCGAAGCCTCAAAGCGTAAGGCGTCTCCGAGCGATGTTGCATTGATGGCGGCTAGCACCAGATCGGCTTGCCCGGCAAAGTGCAGGGCAGCCGTCTGGCGAACCTGGCCGGCTGTGGAGAAATGAATGAACCCATCGGCAAGGTCGATGGGCGCACCCGTAAATATTCCGGCCTCTTCGGCGGCGCGCCATGGTTCGGCGGGACTGATCTTGAATATGATATTGCTCATGGGTGGAGGTAATATAGCAACCGGTTCGGTTCGAAAGCGGTTTTTGCGAGCTATGAACCAAAAACCTGTGTTGACCGTATTTTTGGCGCAAAGAAATCGCTATCTGTCGTCGGGTTGAACAGTGGAGGTTTGTCATGTGCAGGCATATTGCAACAATAGTGCTGGCTGCAGGATTGATATCGGGCCCAGTGGCCGCGATGGCGCAAAATGGCCGATACACCATTGAAAAATCCGGCCAGGGTTATGTGCGCATGGATACTGCCACGGGTGAAATCTCATTTTGCCGGACCCAGGACGACCAGATTGTCTGCAAGCTGTCGGCGGATGACCGCGCGGCCTTTCAGGAACATATCGGCGAACTGGAAGCCCGGATAGAGGCGCTCGAGAAGAGTCGTGATTCCGCCGAATCTGCACCGCTCACCGAACCGCATGACGATTTTCCATCCGAGCAGGAAATGGAAAAAACCCTCGGATTCATGGAAAAATTCTTCCGGCGCTTCATGGACATCGTCAAGGATCTGGAAGGTGAAACCGAGAACCGGAAACCCGCTGTTCCGGGTCCGGAAAAGACCTGACCGAATCTGGTCACTTGATCCGATCCAATCCCGGCATCGGTTTAAGGAGCGTTCGGTTCAGCCGCACTGTACTTCTCGCAGCAGCCAGTCAGTCATGTTTTGTATCGCAGCTTTGTTGATCAATTGCGCGATCTTTGCCCATAGTCACCGCATGAATTGAGAACCGAAGGACGGACGATGGACAGTGAAAACGTTGCAATTATTACAGCTGGCGGCAGTGGCATGGGCGCCGACGCGGCGCGCCGATTGGCGAAGGCAGGCTACAAGGTCGCGATACTGTCATCCTCCGGCAAAGGCGAGAAGCTGGCGCAGGAACTGGGAGGCGTCGGCGTGACCGGATCAAACCAGTCGGTTGCCGATCTGCAGAACCTTGTGGACCAGGCGATGCAAAACTGGGGTCGCATCGATGTGCTTGTCAATTCCGCCGGACACGGGCCGAAGGGGCCGGTCCTGGAGATCAGCGACGAGGACTGGCACACCGGAATGGATGTCTATCTCCTGAACGTCATACGACCGACCCGCATCGTCGCGCCGATCATGATTGCACAGGGAGGCGGCTCGATCGTGAACATTTCCACTTTCGCCACGTTCGAGCCCGATCCGCTTTTCCCGACATCAGGTGTTTTTCGCTCGGCGCTGGCCGCTTTCACAAAGCTCTTTACCGACAAATACGCACCCGACAATGTCCGAATGAACAACATCCTGCCGGGCTTCATCGACAGTCTGCCTGAGACCGAAGATCGCCGCGCCCGCATTCCGATGGGGCGATATGGTCACGCGAACGAAGTTTCGTCGCTGATCGAATATCTTGCCTCCGCCGATGCGGCCTATATCACCGGGCAGAACATCCGCGTGGACGGAGGTCTTACCCGATCCGTGTGACCTCAAGGGTTCTTACGTTCGAAAAGCCTGTTCCGGCATTGCGACCGCCTTGCGGGTGTTCAGGTCCAGCACGAGTGCGACAACCTCTCCGCTGGCCACGGACTGTCCGTCAGATGTGCGAATGAGTTCGTGGCGAAATCGGATGATCTTGCCGGTCAGGGCAATCGGCCGCGAATGCAGCAGCAGAACATCGCCGGCATGCACCGGATGGTGATGGGAAATTTTCGTTTCCACCGCCACACGGCCATATCCGTGTTGGATCAGCCACTGTGTGCCGATATTTACATGTTCCCAAAGATGCGGCGCGCCGTCGGTGAAACAGGAGATGTAATGTTGCTGCAGCATGAATCCGCCGGCATCGCAATGGGCCGGCTGGACAATGCGGCAATGGGTGACCAGGCCACCCGAGGAGATCATCGTTTCAGCCGTTTCGGGCTGATCCGCTTCTATTGCGATGCTGCGTGGCAGCGCCGGTTCTGCGAATCCCGCATCGGCCTGGTGGGGGCGAGCATCCGGTGGCGGCGGTTCCAGCGCGGTCGCCGAAAGCACACCGGTTTGCACATTCTCCATCCGGTGGACGATCCAGCCGGCAAATGGTCCATCACCGATCTGCGCCGAAAGGATTCTGATCAGCGCTCCTGCCAACAACTCGGCATGAAATCGGACATGACGTGTTAGCGGCAGCGAGGGCTGGCCGGACGGTGTAGAGCCGGCTGGCGCGAATAGCGTCGCCGCTTCGTCAAAGAACCGGAGATAGTGTTGAACGTTCATATGAGCGTTTTCGTCACAGTCCCAGGTATTGACGAACCCGCGGTGAGTTTCGATCGGACAGGTCATGAATCGGGTGAAGATGTCATCGGCGGAAAACTCCAGGGTTCTGCGATGCATTTGCACCGGTTTCAGTGAAAATGGAAACGCCCGACCGGGTCTTGCCTGTTGACAATTTTCGCCGGGGCGCAAGTTACGTGTTGAACTGCAGGTGGCCATATCGGGGATAGGAGGTCGAGGATGATGATGAGATTGGTGCTGGCTGGATTGGGCCTGTCATTCGCCGGCACGATAGCCTGGGCGGTCGCTGTCGGTGATTTTTCCGCCGCCGGTACGTGGCTGACCACCGATCCGTGGGGTATCGTGACGCTGGCTGATCTCTATTTCGGCTTTGTTCTGTCCGCGCTCGTCATCGCTGGTTTTGAGCGCCACTGGCGTGCGGTTCTGTGGATATTGCCGATCCCGATTCTGGGCAATGTCTGGACGGTCATCTGGTTCATTGTCCGGCTGCCGGAACTGCTGCGGCGGCTTGGCAGCACGAGTTAAAATGCCCTTGCGCCAGCCGTGTTGCAGCTGACTCCGGCGATGCAGCCTATCCGTTCTGTCCAGGACTCGCTCTCCAGGTGGCCCGGCTGTCTCAGATCTTCGACTTGCCGTCGATTGTGAATGCGGATTCTCCTGTTCCTGTCTTGAGCCGGTCATTTGTTCATCAGAACGGGCTTTTGCTGCGGAATCACAACTACGGCTTGAAAACACAGTCCCTGACCCGCTAATCAGGAGATGTGCGCGGATGGAAGTAAAATAACCATGGCATCGCGCCAATCGGGGAGAGCGACCTTGGCCACAGGGTTCACATTTGTCATTGCCGACGACCATCCTTTGTTCAGGGGCGCGCTCAGGGAAGCGCTGGCCGGTATTGGCGACGATCCGGAAATTCTGGAGGCCGGTGATTTTGGCAGTTTGAAGGAATGTATTGCGGGTGCCGAGTCAATCGACCTGATCCTTCTCGATCTCACCATGCCGGGCGCCAGCGGACTCAGTGGGCTGGTTTCGCTGCGCTCAATGGCGGCACCGGTTCCGGTTGTCGTTGTCTCCGGTTCGGACGATCCACAGACAATCCGCCGGTCGCTCGATCTTGGCGCATCCGGTTTCATCTCCAAATCGTCAAGCATGGACAATATGCGCGATGCCATCAGATCCGTACTCGACGGCGAAATCGCGGCGCCTAAGGGCATTGAGCTCGGAACGGAGGCGGATGCCGAGATCGACGATCTGATAACTCGACTGAACACCTTGACACCGCAGCAATCGAAGGTGCTGAGCATGCTGGCGGAAGGTCTGCTGAATAAGCAGGTCGCCTATGAGCTCGGCGTTTCGGAAGCCACCATCAAGGCACATGTCTCGGCGATCCTGCAGAAACTTGGGGTCGACAGCCGCACCCAGGCAGTCATTGCGCTGTCACGGATCGGATCCGACCCGTTGTCGTCTTAAACGTTGTCCTGTCCGGCTGGCCTTCATCGTGTCGTGATTGACCCCCGGGCCACAATCTGATCAATCGGTTGACCTGGCTTGCATCCGTGTGCGGCCTGTTCGATCGGATCACCACCCATGCAGAACAACGCCCGCCGGGGCATCCTGTTGATGATTGCGGCAACGATCACGTTGGCCATGCTCGACGGCTTCTCACGATATCTGGCCGGAAAATACAACGTCGTCACGGTCGGAGTGTTTCGTTACTGGTTCTTCTTTGCCTTCGTCATGTTGTTGAGTTCGACCCAGCCCGGCGGCGTGGCGCGGGTCGCATCGACCAAACGGCCGGTCCTGCAGGTCATTCGCGGCGTCATGCTTGCCTTAAATGTCTGCCTGGTAGTGTATTCGTTCACTGCTCTCGGGCTGGTCGAATCCCATGCCGTCCTTGCCTGTTATCCGTTGATTGCCGCCGCGTTGTCGATGCCCATTCTGGGTGAGCGGGTGGGATGGCGGCGATGGCTGGCGATCGGTGCCGGCTTTGTTGGCGTCATCATCATTCTGAGACCCGGCACCGGGGTGTTCAGTCCGCTGTCGTTCGTGCCGCTGCTGGCCGCGACGATTTTTGCATTCTACGGAACGCTGACCCGGCTGGTCTCACGCGACGATTCTACAGCAACCAGCTTTTTCTGGACGGGTGCCGCCGGTGCAGCGGCGATAACGCTGGTAAGCCCGTTTTTCTGGAACCCGATGCAGGGGATCGACTGGCTGTGGATGGCGGTCAACGGCGCGCTCGGCATCACCGGCCACTTTCTGCTGATAAAGGCAATGGAAGCGGCTCAGCCGGCGACCACGCAACCTTTTTCCTACTTTCAGCTGATGTTCGTTTCGATCATCGGTGTCACTGTTTTTGACGAAAGCGTTGATCCGGCAATTATCATCGGAGCCACCATCATTGTCGCCGCCG
>JAJFHT010000336.1 GCA_021775495.1 Hyphomicrobiales bacterium
ACTATGGCTGAGCCACCGCTCAGCACCATCAGGCCGAACCAGGCGCGGTTGAGCATATCTGGTTTCACCCCGGTCACGCCAACAGATAGATGACCGGGAACAACAGCACCCAGACCAGGTCGACCATGTGCCAGAAGGCCGCCCCGGCTTCGATGTTTCGGGGTTCATCAAACCAGGCGATCAGCAACAGGATCAAGACACCGGCGACGACATGGGCGGCGTGAAATCCGGTCAGCAGATAATAGAATGTAAAAAACGGATGGGTTTCATAGGTGATTCCGAGGCTGGCCTTATCGGCATATTCAATGCCCTTGATTGCCAGGAAAACCACTCCCAGGGCCGCGGCCGCCACCAGGCAAAAACGTTCGGCGGTCCGGCGGGCGGCATTGCGCAGACGCAGAGCTCGCGCCGCCAGATAACCACTGGAAACCAGCACGATCGTATTCAGTGCGGCGGCGGTGCCGTGCAGATGGCTCTGCGCCTCGGCGAACCCGACAGGGTCAGTCAAACGAACCGCCATGAAAGCCGCAAGACCTGCGCCGAAAACCAGCAATTCGCTGACGATCAGCACCCAGATCAGCAACTCGCCAGGCAATTCATCCAGAACCGAGGAGGTCGCATTTTCCTTCATGTGCTGATCAACCGGCAACCAGTTGTCGATAAATCTGGGGCAGGGCATATATCAGTCTGTCCGGATCGGGGATGATGGCGAAGTTACCTTGCCCGAACATGCGCGCGAACCATGATTTCCCTGTGCGATCAACCGTCACACCGTAGACTGCATGTCCGACACGGCGCGCCTCGCGCACAGCCATTGCCGTGTCCTCGATCCCATGGCGACCTTCATAGTGATCCAGATCATTGGGCTTGCCGTCGGTAATGACCAGCAGCAGGCGTCGTTTCCTGGTCTGCTCACTCAAATCCGCCGACACATGTCGGATCGCTGCTCCCATGCGCGTGTAAAACCCTGGCCGGAGGCCACCAATTCGCTGCTCAACAAGCTGGCTCATGGGTTCGCCAAACCGTTTGCAGCGCTGCACATACACCCGGTCGCGTTTCAGCGATGAGAACGCGTGGATCGCAAAGTCGTCGCCGCACGCATCCAATCCCCATGCAAGCGCATCCAGCGCCTCGCGTTCAATGTCGATCACTGCACGGCCGGTGACGGCGCTTTCGGTCGAACGGCTGACATCCAGAAGGATGGAAACCGCCAGATCACGTGCTATCGGACGTGATTGCAGCCAGACCCTGTCACTGCCATCGCCATTGGACAGCCGGTCCACTTCAGATCGCACAGCCGCATCCAGATCCAGCGCATCGCCATCCAGATGGCCTCGCGTGATCATGCGGCCGGGACGCAGGGCCTCAAACTGACGTTTCACCGCACGAATTCGGCGGGAGGCGGCGGGATCTTTGGCGTAGGTGGCGCTTTCCTCGTTCGCGGGGGCATCACTGATCAGAACACGGCAATGATCCGCCAGATACTTGCCGATGCGGACGTCCCATTCCGGGTAGGTGATTTTACCTGAAACCCTGTCCCGGTCCACATCTTCGGGGGCGAGATCAAGGTGCAGCTTCAGACGGGTTGCCGGTGCCTTGGATATCTGTCCCAATCCGATTTCATCCTGATCGTCGGCGGCTTTTTTGGCGTTGTCGGGATCGTCGTCATCCACGCGGCGGTTCAGGTTTAGAAATTCGGCCCAGCTCAAAATAGCTTCAAACTTGTGCAGGATAAGACTGTCATTGCGTTCGGCCTGTTCCGATTTGCGCCGCCGGGCACGATGGATACCATCTCCAGCTTCTTCCGGCGGGCCTTCGGTATCGCGGCTCTCGACTTCGTGGCGTTCCGAGAACACAACCGGGCGTTGCTCGGGCCACAGCGGCACCGGGCGAAAATTCCGGTAACCACGCGGGGCACTCAGGTCGCCCGTTTCACCAGTTTGCAAAGCCTGCCATAAGAACGTCGCATAGGCGGGCAGTTCCTCGCCAAGCATATGACGCAACACCGCCTCAATCCCGGCCTCAACTGACGGCAGTTTGGTTTTTGGGCGGTAATGAACAATCCCCTCGCATAGCGCGCCATGAAGACTACGCAGTCCGGGTGCGTTTTTCAGTGTCTCGTCCACCATCCGCTGGATGGCGCTTAACCTGTGCAGATCCGCAATGAGTGGATCGTCGTGGTTGATTGGATTGGACGCATGCGCTGCGGCTGCCGCCAGCCACACATAAAGGGCGGCGTTTGCCTCACGTGTGGGAAGCACCGCCAGTTGTTTTGGCAAACGCAGCGTTTCACCATCGAAGCTGGTTTGAGGCAACGCCTCTGTCTCTGTACCAAGACGCCGACGCCAACTTAACCGGTGGTGTGAGGCCTCGTCGGATACCGGACGGAGCTCTACACTCGGGTTGCCCCCCAAACCCCTGAAGAAGACGGCCAGTCGCCCTCCAACTTCGGATAGATCGACTGCGGCTCCTTCGTGAGCCAGCGGCGCATCAAGCCGGCTGGCAAAATTGTGCCAGAGTTTCCCGATCGATTCTTCGGGCTCCCATGGTTCAAAGTCGATCTTGACCACCGAAAGTTCTCACCCCAGGACTGCAGTGACGAGATCGAGAAGTCCGCGTTTGACATCCTGATCATCCGTCAGCGGTTCGATCATCGCTGCCCGGACAGCCCGGTCCACATTCATTCCCTGCGCAATCAGGGTCGCGCAATAGACCACAAGCCGGGTGGACACGCCTTCTTCAAGGTCCTGGCCTTTGAGGTCGCGCAGTTTGCCCGCCAGCCGCACCAGCGGCTTGACCCGGCTGATTTCCAGTCCGCTTTCAGCGGCCACAATTTCGGCCTCGAGCTCGGGCCTGGGAAAATCCAGTTCGAGCGAGACAAATCGCTGACGGGTCGATGGTTTGAGTGTTTTCAGGATATTCTGGTAGCCCGGATTGTAGGATGCCACCAGCATGAAGCCGTCTGCCGCCGTCAGCTCTTCGCCGGTGCGGTCGATCGGCAGGATACGCCGATCGTCGGTCAGCGGGTGCAGGACCACCGTCACGTCCTTACGCGCCTCGACCACCTCATCCAGATAACATATCGCTCCCTCGCGCACGGCACGAGTCAGCGGCCCGTCGACCCAGACCGTTTCACCGCCCTTCAAAAGGTAGCGCCCGATGAGATCGGCTGCGGCCAGGTCGTCATGACAGGCCACCGTATAAAGCGGTCGGCCCAGTGTTGCTGCCATATGCGCGACAAAGCGGGTTTTACCGCATCCCGTCGGTCCCTTCAGCAGGACAGGCAGATTGTTGGCGTAGGCAGCAGTGAAAACGCTGCGCTCGTCGCTCTGCGCGAGATAAAAGGGGGCGTCAGACGCCCCCGTTTCGTGTTTCAAAGTTTGGCGCATCATATTCACTCTGCGGGAACCTCGGATACCTGTCCAGGTTCGATCAGTTCCTTGCGCGGAACCGAGATCGAATAGATGAACAAAATCGCGCCCAACACCACGACCACACCTGAGCCAAAGCGCATCCAGTAGAAGAGCGACAACTGGTCCTGCACGTCCATGAAGTAGTCGCCCAGAACCCGCTGAAGGTGGGTTTGGATTGTACCGGCAAATGTCAGCACAAAGGTCATGAAAACCATTCCGCTCGACATCAACCAGAAGCTGGCCATGTTCAGCACCTGGTTATACGGATCGCGGTTGCGCAGGATTGGCATGGCATAGGTGAAAATAGCCAGGTTCAGACAGACATAGGCACCGTAGAAAGCCAGGTGACCATGCGCTGCTGTGATCTGCGTGCCGTGGGTGTAGTAGTTCACTCCGTGCAGCGTATGCAGGAAGCCCCAGACGCCGGCGCCAAAGAAGGCCAGCGTTGCGCAGCCCAGCGACCATAGCAAAGCGGCCTTGTTGGGGTGATCCCGACGACCCTTCCAGACCATCACGAAGGCAAACGCCATCATTGCAAAGAACGGAATGACTTCCAGCGAACTAAAGATCGAGCCGATCCACTGCCAGTACCCGGGAGTTCCGATCCAGTAATAATGGTGGCCCGTCCCCAGAATGCCCGAGAACAGAGCAGCCGCGACGATGACATAAAGCCATTTTTCCACGACCTCGCGATCGACACCTGTGAGTTTCAACATCAGATAGGCAAGGATCGATGCCATGATCAGTTCCCACACGCCTTCGACCCACAGATGGACGACGTACCACCAGTACATCTTGTCGAGCGCCAGGTTTTCCGGATTGTAGAAAGAGAACAGGAATAGAAGTGCCAACCCCCACAGTCCAAGCAGCAGGATGTTTGTGATTGCTGTTTTCTTGCCTTTCAGAACGGTCATCGTCACGTTGTAAAGGAAGATCAGCGCGGCCACGACGATCCCAGCCTTGACCCATTTTGGCTGTTCGAGGAATTCGCGGCCCTCTTTGCCCAGCAACCAGTTACCTTCGAACAGGTTGAAGAGGTACGTCACCACAACACCAAGTGTTCCAAGAACCAGAATGGCCAGTTGAAGATAGGCAAGTTTTTCTGAATGGATTTCCCGCTCGGCTTCTTCCGGGATCAGGAAGTAGGCAGCACCAAAAAATCCCAGCAACAGCCAGACGATCAGCGAGTTGGTATGGAGCATCCGTATGATATTGAACGGAACGAGCTCGGACAGAGTATTGGGTTGCACATAGATCCAGCCAGCGAGCAAGCCACCTGAAACCTGGATCAAGAACAAGCCCATCGCCACTGCAAAGTAGATCAGAGCGATTTTTTGAGATTGATATTTCATTGGATAATCCCCCTTAACCTGCGTCGTTCGGCGGCCAGTTTTGTGAATTGATATTACCGGTCCAGATCAGGAAGTCGGCGAGGTTGCGGATTTCTGTGTCGGTCAGGTTGAACTGGGGCATTTGACGCCTGCCCTCGATGCCCGTCGGCTGCGATTCCATCCATCCTTTGAGCGTTTCAAAGGCGGCTTCCGGATCATCTTGAACGCCCCAACGGGTCATCACATTGGCCACCTCCGGTGCAAAGTAGGCACCTTCACCCAGGATGGTGTGGCAATTGATACAGGCGTGACGCTCCCAAAGCCTTTTGCCGTCCGCGACACTGTCAGTCAGCTTCTCGGCGTTGGTCGAAACGGTGGTTATGTAGTTGTGTGAGTGGAACGTTAGACCTAAGAAAATAACGATAAAAAACAGGGACCCGCCATAGAAAATATTCCGGGTCATGCTCTTTGTCATGACTTCGCGCATTGGGCTCTCCTTTGCCCCGGGTGAATATTCTTCGGCAGCTTGCGTTCGCGCGCGGCGAATTTCCTTAACGAAAGTCAAGTGAGACGAATTTTCGGGCCGGCTTTTGCACTTTGTGCGCTAGCTCCGGCGTTGCTGAAGGTGATTCTCTAAAAACGGAGTTTGAAATCCCGGCGCATATCCGCCGGTAAAAAAAACCGGCGTGCACCGTGGTGCGTCAGAATGCTTCACATTTTGGTGAAGACGGTTGACGAAAGTCAAGGATGAGCAGGCGCAAACGGGCGCAGTTAGCATCGGTCTCACCAGCAAATGGAGAGTGATGATGTCACTAGGAATCACCCAAAAGAAATCAAGCTGTATCATGAGTGCCTGCCTGGCGCTGCTGCTCGGCAGCACCGCCGTACCGGCTTTCGCACAGGATCCGACACTGAGCACCGAAGCATTTGACAGCTCCAAGCAGCTTTACTTTGAACGCTGCGCTGGTTGCCACGGCGTGCTGCGTAAAGGCGCAACCGGCAAGAACCTCGAGCCGCATTGGAAAAAAACGGCCAAGGATGGCACCGCTACCGAAGGCGGTACGCTGAAACTCGGTCAGGAGCGCCTTGAGAAGATCATTTCCTTCGGCACCGAAGGCGGCATGAACAACTTCTCGGACATCATGTCCGAGCAGGAAATCAAGGAAATGGCGACCTACATCATGATGGATCCGCCAAAACCGCCTGAAATGTCACTTGCGCAGATGAGGGAGACCCGCAAGGTCTATGTCGAGGAAGCTGATTACCCGACCGAGCCGTTGCATGGCCGCAATTGGGAAAACTTCTTTGTCGTCATCGAACGCGACGTGGGCAAGGTTGCCATCATTGATGGTGATACCAAGGAAATCGTCGCGCACATTCCAACCGGCTACGCCGTGCATGTGATCAAGGCGTCCGAACACCACAACATCAACGAGCCCGAACAGCCGGGTCGCTTCTGGTACACTATGGGCCGCGACGGCAAAATGACCAAAATCGACCTTTGGCAGACGCCGGACAAGATGCTGGTTTCCGAAGTTACGGTCGCATACGACGCAAGAGACGTGGCCGTGTCCGGCGACGGCAAATATGTGATTGGCGGTGGATACTGGCCACCCCATTTTGTTATCGCGGACGCTGTGACCATGGAGCCGTTGAAGGTGGTTTCGACGCGCGGTGTGAATATTGACGGCGACTATGTCGAAGAATCACGCGTGGCGGCGATCTACACCACACCGAACGAAACTTCCTGGCTCGTTGCCGTGAAGGAACTCGGCCAGATGTGGCAGGTGGATTATTCCGATCTCGACAATCTGCGGATCGAAAAGATCAACACCGCGAAGTTCCTGCATGACGGTTTCTTTGATCCGACTGGTCGGTATTTTCAGATTGCCGCAAACGCCTCGAACAAGATGGTGGTTGTCGACTCGAAAGAGCGCAAGCTGGAAGCTCTGATCGATACCGCTCCGCTGCCGCATCCCGGTCCGGGCGCCAACTGGAATGATCCGAAATGCGGGCCGGTGGCCGGCACGACCCATCTGGGCGAAGGCACCGTGACCGTGTGGGGTAACGACCCTGAAGGCCATCCGGATAAGGCATGGAAGACCTGTTATGAGGTCGAGACCGACGGTGCAGGCCTGTTCATCCGGACCCATCCGAAGTCTAAGTACTTCTGGGTCGATCAGACCAAGCATCCGGAACCCGAAATACAACAGTCGGTTCAGGTCATCTCGAAAGAGACCGGTGAAATCGTGAAAACCCTCCAGATTACCGAAGAAGAAGGTAACGTGGCGGTCCACATCGAGTTCAACAAGGATGGCAACGAGGTATGGGTCTCGAAATGGAACCGGGCGACCTCGAAAGAGCCCAATGGCGAGATCGTGATCTTCGACGCGGATACCCTTGAGGAAAAGGCGCGTGTGAAGGGGCTCTACGCACCAACCGGCAAGTTCAACGTCTACAACCGTACGAACCACGTCACCTGATGTGATCTGACACAGCATCGGAAGGGCGGATTCATCTTCCGCCCTTCCTTCCACAACGGCGTATCGGGATTGCAGGACCAGGGAAGGGTCGGGCGAAGCATTTGCTCATAATCGCCTGTGCTTCCAGCGACACAATGTCAGCGATCCGCCGGTGGTGTAACCAATCAACGCCAAGACGGAGGCAGCAAATGAACCGGAGCGGCGAGTCCGAACTGAGAAAACCCGTTTGGCGAAGGTATTTCATTTGGGGGATGCCGATTGCAGGCGTCCTGGCCGCATTTGTTGCGGGCATCATTTTTTGGGGCGGCTTCAACACCGCCATGGAAGCCACCAACACATTGGAGTTTTGTGTTTCGTGTCATGAGATGAATGACTTTGTATATCAGGAATACCAGGGGACCATTCATGACGTGAACCGCTCGGGCGTCGGCGCCACCTGTTCGGACTGCCACGTACCCAAAGACTGGACACACAAAGTTATCCGCAAGGTCAAGGCGTCTCGGGAACTCTGGGGCAAGATTACCGGTTCGATCTCCACACCGGAAAAGTTCGAATCCAAACGCCTGCACCTGGCAATGAACGAATGGGAGCGGATGAAGGCCACCGACTCGGTCGAATGCCGGAACTGTCATGGCTTTGAATCCATGATGCCCGAATTCCAGAAGCCACGTGCACGCCTGCAGCATCTGAATGCCATGAAAATTGGCCAGACCTGCATCGACTGCCACAAGGGCATTGCCCACAGGAATCTTCGCGACCGGGCCGACGAGGATTATCTTGAAAAGCTGGAGACGCCGAATCCGGATTTCGCACGCGAAGTTCCCGACATCTATCTCGCCAGTCTGGATCGCATCACGAGGAAAGAAGCCGAGGAGGCCGCCGCGGCAAAAGCCGCCCGGCAACAGGAACAGGAAGCTGTCGATGCGCGGGTTCTGGCAGCGGTCGATGCGGCCCGAGCAGAGGAACGGGCGAAGGCGGAGGGCACGAAAACTTCGACATCTTCCGAGACAGCAAGTGGCGGAAATGTCGCTCCCGATGTGAACTGGAAAGATGTCGCGGGTGCGGATCTGCACCTGTTCTACCCCGGTCAGGCATCCTTCGAATGGGTTCAGAACGGCAAGACGCACGGTGGCGCGCGTCCATTGACCAAGGGAGGCGATGCCTGTTCGACCTGCCACGCAAAGGAACTGGAGACAATCGGCAACAAGATTGTCGCCGGTGGCGAAGTCGAGCCAACGCCTATTCCCGGCAAACGTGGCTTCATCAATGCGACTGTGCAGGCCGCGCATGACGCTGAAAATCTCTATGTCCGCCTGCAATGGCCGGATGCGGGCCACAACCCGGCACCCTTCGTCGACGGCGGCAAGATGGATCCCGACAACCAGATCAAAGTGGCCATGATGATTGCCGGCACCGACATCAAACTGGGCGACCAGGTGGGCTGCTGGGCGACGTGCCACGCCGATAACAGCTATATGCCGTTCGATCCGGGCGCCGATGGCATTGCCGCGAATGCTGAAGTAGCCGAACAGCTCCAGGCCAAGAACACGATCACCAAATATCTGACTGAAAGCCGCACAAAGGTCGAGGTCAGGGGACGGCGCGGCAAGGCCCAGGGTGGCTGGGACAAGCTGAAGCCGGTGGAGGAGATTGAGCAATATCTGGCGGACGGCACCTTTATGGACCTGATGCGGGTCTATGCCGACGGCAGTGCCAGCAACGGCTATCTGTTGGATCGCAGGGTTCAGAACGCCGGCAAAATCGCCGCCGAGGCAAACCTGTCCGGCGGAGTGTGGACAGTAGTGTTCACGCGGCCTCTGGATACCGGGGCGCCAGGCGACATACCGCTTGCGGCCGGTAAAGCCTACACGGTGGGTTTTGCTGTCCATGATGACTTCGCGGCAGCGCGTTTTCACCATGTGACACTGGATCTCAGCCTTGCGCTGGATGACGACACTGCAACGATCAACGTGATCGGACAATAACCGGGTGTGGTGGTCGAGTTGCACCGCCGCACGCCACGGAGAGGAAAGCCACATGCGCAGCATTCCATTCTGTCTTTTTGCCGTCCTACTCGCCCTGCCGGCAACAATTCCCGCAGCGGCACAGGACGAAAAAACTGCCGCTATCTGCGCGGAAGCGGAAGAGCGCTATGCCGAACTGTTCGGACACCCGTCTTCGGAAGAGGAAGGTGTCACCATTGTGACGATGTACAAGTACAAATTCTGCCCGTCCCAGATCACGGTGCCGCGGGGCACGACCATACGTTGGGTCAACGTCGACAAGCGCACCAGTCACAGCGTGATATTGAAGGGTTCGGAGATCCCGGAGTCAGACAGGATTTTTCCCGAAGACGTCTTCGAGTTCACTTTTGAGTTTCCCGGTCCGCAGGACATCCTGTGTGGACCCCATTGGGAAACTCAAAAGATGTTCAGCATGGTCACCGTAGAACCTTGAGCGAGTTTGGGGATTCCGGACGACCCCAGCCAGGTTAAAAAATTGCATGCCTTAACTTTGATCAAGGCGGCTTCGGCCTGACGCCGCCATCCTGCCGGTATGAGAAGCTCCGTTTTTCGAAACTGGATCAGGACCGTCGAACACATCTTTGCCCCACAGGTGCCAACCTTCGGTGCCGGGAATGGAGCAGGGCTTTCTGCACTGATTAAGGCGAGCGAGGTTTATGATGACCGGTAAAGTCTTACTTATAGGAGCCGGCCCGGGCGATCCTGAACTCATGACATTGCGCGCTTTACGCATGCTCGGTGAAGCTGATGTCGTGGTTTATGACAGACTTGTCAGCCCTGAGATTCTGGCGATGTCGCCAGTTGGTGCCCGCATGATCCCGGTCGGAAAATCTCCAAAATGCCATCCAGTGACGCAGCAGGGCATCAACGACATACTTCTGCGGGAAGCTCACGGCGGCCACGTTGTGGCGCGCCTGAAGGGCGGTGATCCGATGATCTTTGGACGTGGCAGCGAAGAGGCGGCGCATCTCGCCCGGCATGGCATAGCGGTGGAATATGCGCCCGGAATAACGGCGGCGCAGGGGGCAAGCTGCTCAACCGGTGTACCCTTGACTCATCGTGGACTTGCAACCGGCATTCAATATGTCACGGGTCACCGACAGGCCGACAAGGTGCTTGATCTGGACTGGAAACGGCTGGCTGATCCAAACACAACCCTGGTGGTCTATATGGGGGTCGCCAATATCGGCCAGATTGCCGTGGGCTTGATGACCGAGAAGCTGCCTGGATCGACCCCGGTTCTGGCGGTCGCCAAAGCGACAACGCCGGATGAAAAGAGACTGGTTTCCCGGCTGGACTGCATCGCCTGCGACATACGTGATTCGGAGTTCAAGGCCCCCGTTCTTTTCATAATCGGTGAGGTGGTTTCGTTATATGCGGAACAGCCCGTCACCGCGATCGCCGGTGATATCAGCCAAGTCATCGCCCATGGTTAGACTGGCAGCCATCGCTGCGTTTCTGGCTGGTTCTGCGTGGATGGCACAGGCGGGTGAAGCTCAGAATTCCGAGGCGCTAAAACGCCTCGTTCATCACGATTGCGGAAGCTGTCATGGATTGACTCTGAAGGGCGGGCTAGGGCCGGACCTGCGACCGCAAACCCTTGAGCATTATGAGGTCGATGGTCTGGCAGCGGTAATCCTTGACGGAATCCCCGGAACGGCGATGCCGCCCTGGAGGCCGCTTATCACCTCCGACACGGCGAATTGGATCGCGCAATACCTTTTGAAACCGGAGACAAAATGAAATCTCTGATCCTTGGATTTGTTGCCAGTCTCCTGGTTTTTGCCGCGCAGGCGGAATCAACGGCTACTGGTGATCTCGGTTTGATAATTGAACGGGCCACAGGTTCGGTTCTGTTGGTGGATCAGTCGGAACGCGCGGTCGTGACGCGGATCGAAGGATTGGGCGACCTCAGCCATGCTTCCCTGGTCTACAGCCCTGATGAACGGTTTGCCTACGTGTTCGGCCGCGATGGCGGTTTGACCAAAGTCGATATCGTGGCGCGCAAGATCGTGAACCGGATTATTCAAGCCGGCAACTCGATTGGTGGAGCGATCTCGGACAACGGACGCCTGGTGGCAGTATCAAATTATGAGCCCGGCGGCGTACGGGTATTTGACGCCGATACGCTGGAGTTGGTCGCTGATATCCCTACGGGATCAAAGACCATAGGGCTGGTCGACGCACCCGGCCGCAAGTTCGTCTTTACGATGTGGGACACGGGCGAGACCTGGATCGCTGACATGTCCGGCAAGGCGCCGGAGATCATCAAGATCGAGGATATGGGTGCCAATCCTTATGATGCGCTGATCACTGGAAATGGCCGGACGTATATTACCGGATTATTCGGCGAAGATGGCATGACCGCATTGGATCTGTGGGACAAGACTCCCAAACCAATTCGCGTGCTGCCTGGTTACGGACGTGGCCAGGAAAAGTTGCCGGTATACAAAATGCCCCACCTTGAAGGATGGGCCCTGGCGGGGCGAGAATTCGTGTTGCCGGCGGTCGGTCACCATGAGGTCTTGTGGGTGGATGCCGACGAGTTGATCGAGACCGGGCGCACCCCGACTCATGGCCAGCCTGTCTTTGCGATGGCGCGCCCGGACGGGCGTCAGGTCTGGGTGAATTTTGCCCATCCTCTGAATGACACCATTCAGGTCATTGATAGCGTGACCAAAAAGATCATTCACCAATTCAAACCTGGCCCTGCCGTGCTGCACATGGAGTTCACTCCCCGGGGGCATGAAGTCTGGATCAGTGTACGGGATGCCAACAAGGTCATGATCTATGACACCCACACGTTTGAAAAGCTGCAGGAAATAGATGCAGACAGCCCCTCGGGGATATTCTTCACCGCGCGCGCCCATAAAACGGGACTGTGAGCGGTGAAGATCATAGCCGATCCGATTGACCGCCGACTACTGGATGATTGGCAAAGAGATTTTCCAATCACGTCTCGTCCCTTCGCGGTGCTTGGCAATGAACTCGGCATTGAAGAAGCCGAAGTGCTGCAACGGCTTGAACGGATGCGCAGGGGTGGTCGGATTGCGCGCGTTGGGGCCACATGTGCGCCAAATTCAGTGTCGGCAAGCACACTGGCCGCAATAGCCGCGCCGGAAGACCGGATTGATACTGTCTCCGCCATCATTGGCGCAGAGCCCGGAGTGAACCATTCCTATCAGCGAGAGGATCACTGGAACCTGTGGTTCGTCGTTACCGGGCCGGATCGTGCCTTTGTAAATGCCACTCTCCAACGCATTGAGGCCAAGGCACAGCTGCAAGTGCTGGATCTGAGGCTTGTCCGCCCGTTCAATGTGGATCTGGGATTTCGAATGAGCGAAAGCGGCCGGCATTTGCCAGCGCCAATCTCCCGTCCCGTCAATTCCAGTGTCATGCAGCAAGGAGATCATGACATCCTGCAGGCTCTGACTCGTGGGCTTTCGATTGTGCAGCACCCTTTCGCAGAAATTGGGAACCGCCTGGAACGCCACGAAGATCAAATTCTCGAACGAATTGCCGAACTGCATGACGCTGCCATCATTTCCCGGTTGGGTGTGATCGTGCGTCATCGCGCACTGGGATGGAGTTCGAATGCGATGGTTGTCTGGCAGATGGCGTCAGACAAGATCGATATTGCCGGGCCGAAACTGGCCAGCTTGCCGGGCATCACCTTGTGTTATGAACGCGAACCTGCCGACGATGTCTGGCCCTATCGGCTGTATTGCATGATCCATGGCCGCAGCCGCTCGGAAACGATCGAGGTGCTGCAAGCGGCACGCGCTCAACCAGAAATGGCTGGTGTGCCGCACAAGGTGTTGTTTTCCGTGCGTTGCTTCAAACAGACCGGCGCAATGATTACCAGTACACCGGAGGTCGCCCATGAGCCGGCTGGATGAGCTCGACCGCAAACTTTTAAACCGCCTGCAGGACGACCTGCTCACCGATCATCGCCCGTTCCTGCCGCTCGCGGAGGAACTGGGGTTGGATGAAGAGACCTTGTTGGAACGCGTGAAGCACCTGCTTGAAACCGGTGTACTGACCCGGTTTGGTCCGTTTTTCGACGCCGCGGCGATGGGCGGCGCGTTTTGTCTGTGTGCCATCGCAGTTCCACCCGATCGGTTCGAAGAGGTCACCGAAATCGTGAACGCCCATGTCGAGGTCGCCCATAATTATGAACGCACGCATCAACTGAACATGTGGTTTGTCCTGGCAACCCAAACACCGGATGGCATCGGGACGGCGGCGGATTCAATTGAACGGGAAACCGGACTGACCGTCTACCGGTTCCCAAAGACACAGGAGTTCTTCGTCGGATTCAGGGTGGTCGCATGAGAATGGATCCAGTCGACCAGGAGATCGTCAGGGCGCTCCAGGCAGGATTGCCTCTTGTGCCCGCACCCTATGCACAAATCGCGGGAAAACTTGGACTGACCGAGGTTGAACTGGTCGAGCGGCTCAACAGCATGAAATCGTCCGGCGTGATCCGGCGGATTGCAGCGGCGCCAAACCATTACAAACTGGGCATGACGTCCAATGGTATGACGGTCTGGGACATCGAAGACAGCCGGATCGCCGAACTTGGCGGTGTTGTTGGCGCATTGCCATTTGTCACTCATGCCTATGAGCGCCCGCGCGCGCTGCCCATCTGGCCCTACAACCTGTTTGCAATGGTGCATGGGTCTAGCGACGAAGAAGTCGAAGAAAAACGCGCTCATATTGCCGGTATTTTAGGGTCTGCCTGCCGTGCCGGTGACATTCTCTATTCAAAACGCATTCTCAAGAAGACGGGGCTAAGGCTCCGGAACAAGAAGTGACCCGCCGTCCCCTAACATTGCGGATTGGGATTGCCCTGCAGTTAATTGGCGCGTCGATTCTTATGTTTGGGTCTGCTGCCTGGGCCGATCCGGCAGCTCATTATCGGGAAAAATGCGCGCAGTGCCACGGCGCAGACCGGCTGGGTGATACCGGCCCCGCGTTGATTCCGCAGACCCTCCGGCGGATGGGCGGACCGAAAATCGCCAATATGATTTTGCAAGGGCGTCCACCGACTGAAATGCCGGCTTTCGCCGATCAGATTTCTGCTGAAGATGCGAACCTTCTGGCGGTATTTCTGAAGACCCCTTTGGAACGGATTCCGCCGTGGGGCGAAGACCAGATACAGGCCAGCCGCACCTTCAACGAAGACTATGTTGCTGTCGAGGCACCGGTCTGGCCGTCGGATCCGAAGAATATCACTCTGGTGGTGGAAACCGACGTTCACTACATCAGCGTTCTGGATGGCGACTCTTTCGAGGTGCTCACCCGGTTCGAGGCGCCTTTTGCTGTGCATGGCGCACCCAAATTGAGCCCTGACGGCCGGTATGTTTATGTCATGTCGCGTGACGGCTGGGTTCAGAAATACGATTTATGGGCGCTGCGGGAAATCGGGCGTGTGCGGGCTGGATTGAACAGCCGCAATATTGCGATAAGTCACGACGGAAAATGGCTGGCGGTTGCGAACTATCTGCCGGGAACGCTGACAATACTGTCCAGCGAAGACCTGAGTTTTGCCGCCATTCACCAGATCAACGGCAAGGATGGCACGCCCAGCCGCGTCTCGGCCGTATATACCACACCACCTCGGGAGAGTTTTATCCTCGCTCTCAAGGATGTTCCGGAAATTTGGGAAGTCTTTTACGGGGCAAAACCGCCGTTTTACGGCTTTGTGCACGATTACAGGGACGAGGGTCCGCCGCGTGAGACCAAGTCTTTTCCCATGCGCAGAATCACGACCCGGGGTCTTCTGGACGATTTCTACTTCGACCCGACCTATGAATACGTCCTGGGCGCCTCCGGCAACGGCGATGGTGGCGCGGTGATTGATCTGGTGATCGGGCAGACGGTCGCTGATCTGGAATTGCCTGGCCGGCCCCGACTGGGATCGGCCGTCACCTGGAAACAGGACGGCAGAACCCTGATCGCAACGCCGCACCTGAAAGACAACACCGTGTCGGTGATCGATGCGAAATCCTGGAAAACGGTGAAGCGCATCAAGACACAGGGTCCGGGGTTTTTCATGCGAAGCCATCAGAATTCACCCCATCTGTGGGGTGATGTGTTCTTTGGCCCGAACAAGGATGTTGTGCATCTAATTGACAAAAAGAGCCTGGAAATTGCGCATACTTTGCGACCTGTGCCCGGTGCTGCTGTTGGCCACATAGAATTCACCCACGACGGTTCCCACGCGCTCGTGTCGGTTTGGGAGGATGATGGTGCGGTCATTGTCTATGATGCAAAAACCCTTGAAGAGGTGACGCGGTTGCCAATGCGCAAGCCCCTTGGGAAATACAACATCGGAAACAGGCTCGGGCAGTAATCCGGAAATTGTAGCGGAACTCCGCCTATCCCTGCGGGGCATGACCAAAGTCAAGGCACGCGGGGATGCGTTGCATAAACATGAATGCACACCGGCTCCGCGACGTCACGGCAAGAGGCAACGCATGTTCCGTATGTCCGAATATATGCACCAACTGGTACACCCGACACCGGCGCGCGCGCGCGTTAGCGCCGGCATGGTCAAACCGGTGGTGATCTGGAACCTGACCCGCCGATGCAACCTGAAATGCCGTCATTGCTACACGGTCTCGGCTGATGTGAATTTTCCGGGTGAACTGTCGCACGACCAGGCCATGGCCGCTGTCAGGGACATGGAGGAATTCGGCATCTACGCGCTGATCCTTTCAGGTGGCGAGCCGATGAACAGATTTGATTTCTTTGACATCGCAAAGGCATCCCGCCGGTTCACAAGGATGCTGGCGCTTTCGACCAACGGCACCAAAATTCACGGCAAAAATGCCGACAGGATCGAAGAGATCGGTTTTGACTATGTTGGGATATCGATAGACGGCATTGGCAAGACCAACGACTGGTTTCGCGGTGTTGATGGCGCCTTTGACGATGCAGTGCGCGGAGTGCGCGAATGCAAGAAACGCGGCATCAAGGTCGGTCTGCGGTTTACCTTGACCCGCGACAATGCCGAACAATTGCCGGAACTGCTCAAGCTCTGCGAGGACGAATGTGTCGACAAATTCTATTTGTCCCACCTCGTTTATGCCGGGCGCGGTGACAAGAACCGTGGCGAAGATGCCTTGCACGGCCATACACGTACCGCGTTGGACATGTTGTTGGAACGCGCCTGGGACGGAGCGAACGGCGGAACGCCGCTGGACATCGTGACCGGCAACAATGATGCCGACGCGGTCTATATGCTGAACTGGGCGCGCGACCGTTTTTCCGACGACAAGCTGGACAATCTCCGTGACCATCTTGAAGCATGGGGAGGCAATTCGTCGGGTCTGGGGGTGGCCAATATCGACACCCAGGGCAATGTGCATCCTGACACCTATTGGTCTGACTACACGGTCGGAAGTGTCAAGGACACGCCGTTTTCCCAACTCTGGACTGGGGATGACCGGATGCTGGCGCAGCTGCGAACCCGTCCCCGGCCGCTCAAGGGCAGGTGCGGCGCCTGTGCATTTCAATCCATTTGTGGAGGCAATACCAGAATCCGCGCCCTGCAACTGACCGGCGATCCCTGGGCTGAAGATCCTGCATGTTACCTCAGCAATGCCGAGATCGGCGTGGACGACGAGACCGAAAGGTTGAGCGTTGCCCCGTTCCGTGGGAAACGAAATGATCCAAAACACCAGTTCTGCTAGTTTGTCGCGCTCAAGCTTGGTACCCGCGTCACGGGCAATCCTTGAGGCCGCGATTCTGACCATTGCCCTCGTGCTGTCCGGCATCGCCGTTGCACACGCCGGACCGGCTGAAACTTATGCTGAAAACTGCGCGGACTGCCACGGTGCTGGCAGATTGGGTGGCGATGGTCCGGCGCTGATACCACAGACGCTGAAACGGATGCGCGGCCCGAACGTCGTGAATGTGATCCTGAAGGGTCGTGTCTCTACACAGATGCCCGGATTTGCCGAAAGCCTGGAGACCGAAGCCGCGGAAGAGCTGGCTGCCTGGCTCAAAACGCCTCTGGACTTCGTTCCGACATGGGGCGAGGTACAGATCGCAGGCAGCCTGCAGATGAACGCCGGGTATCGCCCGGTTGAAGCGCCCGGCTGGAAATCCGACCCGATGAACATCACCCTGGTGGTGGAAACCGGCGATCATCATGTCAGCGTCCTGGACGGTGACACATTCGAAGTTTTGGACAGGTTCGAGACACCGTTCGCTGTCCATGGCGGCCCGAAATTCTCGCCGGACGGGCGGTATGTTTTCATCATGTCGCGCGATGGGTGGGTGCAGAAATACGATATCTGGGCACTGAAAGAGGTCGGGCGTTTGCGCGCCGGCCTCAACAGCCGCAACATCGCCATGAGCCACGACGGTAAATGGATTGCTGTCGCCAACTACCTGCCGATGACGCTGACGATCCTGTCCGCCGATGACCTGTCTGTCGCACAGGTGATGCCGGTTGTGGCCAAGGACAACAGCGCGAGCCGGGTTTCTGCGGTCTATCAGGCGCCCCAGCGCAAGAGCTTCATTCTCGCCCTCAAGGACGCGCCGGAAATATGGGAGGTTGCCTTTGACCCACAGGCCGCGGCGAACGAGCCGTTCGGCCGTCGTCGGATCGAAGTTGCAGAACCGATTGACGACTTCTTTTTTGACGATGAGTACCGCAACCTGATCGGTGCCGCCCGCGACGGTGTGCGCGGCATCGTGGTGAACCTGACCGAGGGCCGCGAAATTGCCGAACTGCCGCTTGATGGACTGCCGCATCTGGGCTCCGGCATCAGTTGGGATCGCGATGGCAGGCGCGTGATGGCCACGCCGCATCTGAAAGAAGGCAAGCTGTCAGTCATAGACACACAAACCTGGAAACGGATCGCCACGATCAAGACCGAGGGGCCGGGCTTTTTCCTCAGAAGTCATGAGAATACACCGTATTTCTGGTCGGACGTCTTTTTTGGTCCGAACAGGGATCTGATGCATGTGATCGACAAACAAAGCCTTGAGATCGTCAAGACGTTGCGGCCTGTGCCCGGCGCAACGGTGGCTCATGTCGAGTTTACCCGCGACGGCAAGCATGCCCTTGTCTCTGTCTGGGAAGATGACGGCGCGGTGATCGTCTACGACGCCGAGACGATGGAAGAAGTCAGGCGTTTGCCGATGCGCAAACCTTCAGGGAAATACAATGTCTGGAACAAAATTACATTCTCGGAAGGCACCAGCCATTGACGCTGAGCAACCTCGTGCGCTGATTGTAGCGCACGGCCAGCCCTCCGATCCTCATCCTGCGGAAGCCGCGCTTTCGGATCTGACGGCACGGGTTCAGGCACGCCTGCCTGACACTCCGATCGCCTCGGCTACCATGGCCAATCCCGGCGAATTGGAACGGGCGATTGAACAACTGCCGAAGGCGGCGGCCATCTATCCGCTTTTCATGGCGGATGGCTGGTTCGTGAAAACCGCCCTGGCTGAACGTCTTCAGGGGCACGCCTTTCGTGTTCTGCCGCCTTTGGGTCTTGATGTCCGGCTGCCTGATCTCGCGGCCGGATTGGCACGGAAGATGATCGATGACGCCGGATGGCGCCCGGCCGATACGCATGTTCTGCTGGCCGCTCACGGCTCAATGCAGGGAGATGCCGCGGCCAGGTCTGCCCGCGATTTTGCCCATCATCTGGCCACCAAATTGCCCTTTGCCGGGATTACCATTGGCTTTCTCGAAGAAGCGCCGTATCTGGCCAGTGCAGCGGTTCATATGCCGATCCGTTCCATCTGTCTGCCTTTCTTCGCAATGAGGGGCGAACATGTTCGTGATGATGTCCCCGAAGCACTTTCCCGGGCCCGGTTCACCGGTCCGGTCTTGCCTCCCTTCTGCCAATATGACGGCATCGCCCGATTGATAGCCGACACTCTCCACTGCGAATTGAGTGAAAGGACTGCCGCGTGAGTTCGACACGTGGTCGCTGGCCCGTGCGTAAATTGGCGCTGCTGCTCTATCCCTTCACAGCCGCAGCCGTGGCGATCAATCTGTTCATGCTGGGACTGATGTGGCAGGCGATCGGCTTGCCGGCCCTCTCGCCTGTATGGGCACTGATTCTTTCCGTGCCCCTGGGCGTCCCTGCCACGTTCCTGGTGGCGCGTTGGGTGCGTGGCCTGATGGACGAGGCGGAGAGGTGACATCGCGGTAAGCGTGCAAAAAACCTGTGCTCGGCGCTCCCGCTGTTTGACTTTGACAACATCAGCCCAACTGACGTCGAAAGACGGTCGAACGGATTTTTTTGAACCGTCGACCAAAACCGGAGAAGACAAATTTGGGCGGTGAGCGGTCATTTGCTGCGCCTTGACCAGATGTCCGAGTTGCGGACAAAGCGGACCTTTCACAGCAATGAATCAATGACTGCTTCACCTAAGACTAAGCCGTTTCATCTCACCCTTTGAACATCCATAACCGTCTGCACGCCATTATCCGCATACATGCGCTCCATGAACCTGTGGACGGACGGATAGTCCTTCCATGCCTTCGGCAGAATCTCGGCCCAGCGGGTCATTG
>JAJFHT010000337.1 GCA_021775495.1 Hyphomicrobiales bacterium
CGCGGCATATCGAAGTTCAGGTGATGGGAGATGGCGAGGGCAATGCCGTTCATCTCGGAGAACGCGATTGCTCGCTGCAACGCAGGCATCAGAAGGTCTGGGAGGAAGCACCCTCACCCGCCTTGAACGATGACCAACGCGCGCGTATCGGCGACATTGTTTCCAAGGCAATTGGCGATATGGATTATCGCGGTGCGGGCACCGTCGAATTCCTGTACGAAAACGGCGAATTCTATTTCATCGAAATGAACACTCGGCTGCAGGTCGAACATCCCGTTACCGAGGCTGTGACCGGCATCGATCTGGTGCATGAACAGATCCGGATCGCTGCAGGTGGAGGCCTTTCGGTGAAGCAGAGTGACGTGCGGTTTCAGGGCCACGCGATTGAATGCCGCATCAATGCCGAAGACCCAAGGACGTTCACCCCTTCACCTGGCCTGATAACGCATTTCCATACCCCCGGTGGATTGGGCGTTCGTGTTGATTCGGGTGTCTACTCCGGGTACCGGATTCCGCCCTATTACGACAGCCTCATCGGCAAGCTGATCGTGCATGGCCGCAATCGATCGGAAACCATGATGCGACTTCGCCGTGCTCTAGACGAATTTGTCGTGGATGGCATTAATTCCACTCTGCCATTGTTCCAGGATCTGGTTGGAAATCAGGATATCGCCAATGGCGATTATGACATTCACTGGCTCGAGAACTATTTGGCCGATTGGCAATAGGGCGGAAGCCGGTTTTCCGTCTGGAGACATCCAGATACCCGAACGGCTTAAGTGACGTTGCATGAATCGCCCTTTCGCACCCGGACATGAAATTCCTCCTGAGTTGCTGCTGCGGGCCTACGCGTCGGGCGTGTTTCCGATGGCCGAAAATGCCGACGATCCGGAAGTTTTCTGGGTCAAGCCGGAAACAAGGGGAATCATTCCGCTCGATCAGTTTCATGTACCAAAAAGCATGATCAAGTCGATGCGCAAACGCCAATTCGAGATCGCCTTTGACCGGGACTTCGATGCCGTTATTTCAGCCTGTGCCCAAAAATGGGATGGTCGAACCAGCACCTGGATAAACGCGCCCATCCGGCATGCCTATGCAGAGCTCTTCAAGCGGGGAAATTGCCATACCGTCGAGGCATGGCGCGATGGTGAGCTTGTCGGCGGGCTGTATGGGGTCACGCTTGGCGCTGCTTTTTTTGGAGAAAGCATGTTCGCCCGGGAAACCGATGCCTCCAAAACCTGTCTGGTCCACTTGGTTGCGCGCCTGATCGAACGCGGATTCCAGTTGTTGGACACGCAGTTCATCACCGACCACCTCAAACGGTTTGGCGCCGAGGAAATCCCGCGAAGACACTATGAGGGTTTGCTCGAATCAGCGATCCGGCAGCAAGCAAGGTACTATCCTTAGGTTCAAGAGAGTGCCTGAAGACCGTTATCCGGCATCTGGCGGCGGAACGTCGGACGTCTGTTTGCAACTTTGCAGCCAGACGTCATAGACCGCATGTTCGACGGCATTCAATCCGGGGCTTTCCGCAAGCATCCAACCTGTGAATATGCGCCTGATCTTCCGGTCCAGTGTGATTTCATCGACCTCGACAAATGTCGTTGTCTTCGGTTCTTCTTCCTCGGTGCGTGAGTAACACACCCGCGGAGTTACCTGGAGCGCCCCGAACTGTACCGTTTCGTCGATATAGACGTCAAAATTGATGATGCGACCGGTGATCTTGTCCAATCCGGTAAACTCGGCAACAGGATTTTCCAGGCGTTCAGCGATCGCCCGGTTCGACATCGGCCCGGCCAAAACCGCAACAACAGTCAATGCGAAAAGAACAGGGCGCAAATTAACTCTTCTCATGTTGCCGATATCTGCCACCATGCTCATACGCCAAACAGTCCCGCCCAAACCATCTTCCAGCGGGTTATGGCCGCCACATCTTCAACATTTCGTTAACCATGAATTGTGGCGAGACAAGAAGCCGGGCCTACAAAGCCAAGCATATCCCCGAATTATGCCTCAGGCGTCCACGCGTCGTAGTCGCCCGTCACCCTCGGCCGGTCCTCTGGCCGCAGGATCGACCCTTTCGGCCGATAAGCATGAGGTGTTCCCGTCATGTTGGGTTGGTGTTGCTGCTGCCAATCGCGGGGCGCATAGGAATCGTCCGTCGGCGGCGTATTCGTACGATGGTGCATCCACCCATGCCAGCCTGGGGGAATAGCAGAGGCTTCGGTGTAATCACGATAAATAACCCAGCGGCGCGGTTGGCCATCGGGAAGTTTTCCACCCTGGTAATAGACATTGCCAAAAGCATCCTCGCCGACACGATTGCCTTTGCGCCAAGTGTAAAAACGGGTACCGAGCGTCTGGCCACGCCACCAAGTGAAGAATTGCAAAAAGAATGTTTTCATCAACAAGACATGCCGCAGAGTTCAAAACAGGATTTGGTTATGGCGTGAGCCGGACTTGAAGGCAAGTGCCGTAGTGCCTGACATGGCAGCAATTGCATCAATTGGAAGCCGTCTTTCCATCAAGCCGCTTTGCAAATGTCAGCGCGCGGATGCCAGAGGTTGGCTCGCCGCAATTATCTGTTTGGCCCACCGGCAGATAACCATGCTTTCGATAGAATGCGACGGCCCTGTGGTTCAGTTCCTCGACCTCCAGATCAATCAGCTCAGCGTCTGGAAACGCGGCTTCTACCCGATTTAGCAGCTCCGCTGCCAGACCGCGGCCATGGTGCGACGGGTTCACATAGAGCTGGCGCAGCATAATCTCGGCATGCGTACGCTGGGATGCATAGGCCATTCCGACGACACTTTCTGCATCAATGGCGGCGAGAAACACCGTTCCCATCCGTTCAAGCTGTTTCTCAAGCGCTGCACATGAATGCCAATTCGCGGTAATTGCGCTGACCCGATCGCGGCCGTAGATATCGTCATAGGTCGAATGCCAGCACTGCGACAGAAACGCGCTGATTTCAGCGATGTCCGACGCTCTGACCGCTCGGATATTCATGATCCGACTACTCGACGCCGAGTTTGGCTTTCACCAGCGCGTTGACCGATTGCGGGTTGGCCTTGCCGCCGGTCGCCTTCATCACCTGTCCGACAAACCAGCCCGCCATGGCCGGTTTTTCCCGGGCCTGCTCGACTTTGTCCGGATTGGCTGCGAGAACATCCGCCACGGCCTTCTCGATTGCCGCGGAGTCAGTCACCTGCTTCATCCCGCGCTGTTCCACGATCTGGTTGGGGTCGCCGCCCTCGTTCCAGACGATTTCAAACAGGTCCTTTGCAATCTTGCCCGATATCGTTCCGGACTTAATGAGATCCACGATGCCACCGAGCTGATCGGGCGACACCGGTGATTCATCAATATCCATGCCGGCCTTGTTCAGTGCACCGAGCAAATCGTTGATGACCCAGTTGGCAGCAGCCTTGTCGTCACGACCAGCGACAACTTTCTCGAAATAGTCCGCAATCGATTTTTCAGAGACAAGGATCGACGCATCGTAAGCGGACAGACCGAGCTTGTCGGTAAACCGCGCTTTCTTTTCATCCGGGAGTTCGGGAAGCTCCGCCTCGAGCGCATCGACAAAAGCCTGGTCGAACTCCAGTGGCAACAAATCAGGATCGGGACCATACCGATAATCGTGAGCCTCTTCCTTGGAACGCATCGATCGGGTTTCGCCTTTGCCCGGATCGAACAACCGTGTCTCCTGGGAGATCGTTCCGCCATCCTCCAAAATCGAGACCTGTCGATTCGCCTCGTAATCGACGGCCTGACCGAGAAACCTGATTGAATTGACGTTCTTGATTTCGCAACGGGTTCCGAAATCCCCGCCGGGACGTCGAACCGATACGTTTACGTCGGCCCGCATGGAACCCTCATCCATGTTGCCGTCGCAGGTTTCAAGATAACGAAGAATGCTGCGCAGCTTTGTCACATAGGCTTTTGCTTCATCGGCCGAACGCATGTCCGGTTTCGAAACGATTTCCATAAGGGCCACGCCGGACCGGTTAAGATCGACATAGGACATTGAGGGATGCTGGTCGTGTATCGATTTTCCCGCATCCTGCTCGAGATGCAGTCGCTCGATGCCAACCTCAATTTCCTCCAGTTGCCCGGCTTTGTCGGGTCCAACCGAAACGGTTACCACGCCTTCGCCGACGATCGGCTGCTTGAATTGCGAGATCTGATAGCCTTGCGGAAGATCGGGATAGAAGTAGTTCTTCCGGTCAAACACCGATTTCAGATTGATTTCCGCCTTCAGGCCAAGACCGGTCCGAACCGCCTGACGAACACATTCCTCATTGATCACCGGAAGCATACCGGGCATTGCAGCGTCGACCAGCGAGACGTTGGAATTCGGTTCCGCACCGAAGGTCGTCGGGGCACCTGAAAAAAGTTTCGACTTCGAAATCACCTGTGCGTGGACCTCCAGCCCGATAATAATCTCCCAATCGCCTGTCGCGCCGGAAATGAACTTCTTCGGATCTGGGGTTCTGGTATCGATAAGTGTCATGAGACCTGGTCAGCAGCGTTTTTTCAAATTGATCTATTGCGGCCCTCGGTTAGAGCAATCAATGCCCGGTGGCAAGCGACCCGGTCGGCACTTGAAAAACGCCCCGTCTGTCTCTGTCACAACCTCGCAGGACTATCCCGCCACAGCTGCATCGATAACCCGCAATTGCATAGATCTGTTGCCGTTCCAGTAGTTGGCCGAAAGGTTTCCGGCAACATGGATGTCCCGCCCAATCCGCGTATGCAAAAACACTCCTAATGGTGTTTCAGCCGCTCTGAACGCTATCGCCTGCAGACGGGCTCCGGTTTGTGAGCGCAGGAAAAATCTCAAATGTCCGTGCCCGACCGTGCGAAGATCCACCAATTGATGATTTGGCAGCACAAGCACGGGTTGCGGGTGACCGGGGCCGAACGGCCCGGCCTTTTCAAGCGCTTCCAGCAAATCTGCCGTGGCACCATCGGCGGAAAGGGCCGCGTCAATCTTGAGACACTCTTCGCCGCGCAACCGAAAAACCGCATCCGCCGCCTGTTCCTCGAAATAGGCGCGTAACTCCGCAAGTTTTTCACGCTTCACGGTGATGCCAGCGGCCATCGCGTGGCCACCGCCCTTGACGATCAAATCCTGTTCCGCCGCTTGACGAACAAGTTTGCCAAGGTCAAATCCCGAAACGGAGCGTCCCGAGCCCGTCCCGACACCATTTCCATCGAATGCAATGGCAAAAGCAGGACGCCGCATCCGGTCTTTCAACCGCGATGCAAGCAGGCCGACGACTCCCGGATGCCATTGCGTGCTGCCGGTAACCAGCACGGCCGGCCCTTGTCCCGACGCGACCTCGGATTCGGCTTCGGCCATGGCTTCGGCAAGCATCTCGCGTTCCATGGCCTGCCGTTCCTGATTGAGGCGATCGAGTTCCGATGCGATGCTTTCGGCTTCAACCGGATCTTCCGTGCACAACAGACGCGCGCCCAGGCCGGCGTTGCCGATACGTCCTCCGGCATTGATACGCGGGCCGATCAGAAACCCCAGATGAAAGCTGTTCAAAGGTTCACCGATCTTGGCAACGCGTGCAAGCGAAGTCAGTCCCGGATTGTTCTGGTGCCGGGCAGCCAGAAGCCCCTTGGTAATGAAGGCGCGGTTCACACCGATCAGGGGAACAACGTCACAAACAGTCGCAAGCGCCACCAGATCAAGCATCTTGAGAAGATCCGGAAGTACCGCATGCTTGCCCTCGATCTTCAGCTGTTTGACCGTTTGGACGAGGGTCAGAAACACCACGCCGGCGGCACAAAGGTGTCCCTGTCCCGAAAGGTCGTCCTCCCTGTTGGGATTGACAACAGACACCGCCTCGGGAAGCGGGCCGCCGACCTGATGATGGTCCAGCACGACAACGTCCGCTCCGGCCTCGTTGGCGGCCGCTACGGGACCCGGGCTATTCGTTCCGCAATCAACCGTAACGATCAATTGCGCACCTCGCTCGACCAGATCACGCATCGCAGTGTCATTGGGCCCGTAACCTTCGAACACGCGGTCCGGAATATAGATTTCGCTGGCAATTTTGAAATGATCGAGGAACCGTTTCAAAAGTGCGGAGGATGCCGCGCCATCGACATCATAATCACCGAAAATCGCCACCCTCTCGCGCCCGGTGACTGCCTTGGCGATACGCGACGCCGCCTCCTGCATGCCGGTCAGAGATGCCGGATCTGGCATGAGATCACGAATGCTCGGCTGCAGAAACTTGGCGGCCTGATCGGCCTCGACACCTCGTGCCGCCAGCACGCGCGCAACCAGATCGGCTATGCCTTCCTGTTGCGCAATGGCCAGGGCGAAATTTTCCTGGCGCAGGTCAAGCCGGTGCTGCCACCGCAGTCCGTTAGCGGAGTTCTCGATCTCCAGAAATGTCCGCTGTTGCGCGCTCATCGACGATCCCGCATGGCTTTGTCAGGATCTGTTTATCGCACGAAAAGAAACCAGCCGCGCTCAGAACTTGTCCATATCCTGATGTCGGGCGGTAATCTCGCGCACTGTTCTGGAAAAAGAGCGCAGCACAATCGAATTTGTTTCGATCCAGGTTCTCTTGAATTTTACGCCGGACAGCATGTTGCCGTCGGTCACTCCGGTCGCCGAAAACAGAACATCTCCGCTGGCCATATCCATAAGGTCATAGACCCGGTTTGGATCATCGACGCCCATCTTGCGGGCGCGAGAGACCTTCTCCTCGCTGTCGAGTATCAGCCGCCCCTGCATCTGTCCGCCGGTACAACGCAGCGCTGCCGCCGCCAGAACACCCTCAGGTGCGCCGCCGATACCCATATAAATATCAATGCCCGTTTCATCCGGCAGGGTGGTATCAATGATCCCCGCGACATCACCATCCCCAATAAGCCGAATGGCCGCACCGGTATCACGCACCTCCGATATCAGACGCGCGTGGCGGGGGCGATCCAGGATACAGGCGGTCACCTCGGCAACCGGGACATTTTTCGCTTCGGCAATTCTGGAAATCATCTCGGCCGGGGGCAAATCAATATCGACAATGGTGTCAGGATAGCCCGGTCCAACGGCAATTTTCTCCATATAGACATCCGGCGCGTTCAGCAGACTGCCCTTCTCCGCAATGGCAATTACCGCAAGCGAATTGGGCAGGTTTTTTGCACAGATTGTCGTGCCTTCAAGCGGGTCAAGGGCAATATCCACCGTCGGGCCTTCGTGGGTGCCGACTTCCTCACCGATAAAAAGCATCGGCGCCTCGTCCCGCTCGCCCTCGCCGATGACCACAGTCCCATCAATCGGAAGACGGTTCAATTCCGACCGCATCGCATCGACAGCAGCTTGGTCCGCAGCCTTCTCGTCACCGCGGCCGCGCAGTTTAGCCGCCGCGACGGCGGCCCGTTCGGTCACTCGGACAAGTTCGATGGTCAGTATCCGGTCCAGGCCGGATTTTGCAGTCTTCATCATCTTTTGAATTTCCCTGTAAAACCGCGGATCCGATGCCGGTCCGTCACGGCAGCCAACGCCGTTCTTTTGTCAAAGTGGCCCGACCGGAGCAAGCCCCATGCCGGGCGTTTGCGCCAAAATAGTGAAGACCGGTCTAACCGGCTCTTTCGATGCGGATGACCTGTGCTTTGGCCATCAAGTGGCCGTCGGCAACAATGCCTTCCACGGCTTGGCGAATAGCCGATTCGGTTGTCTCATGGGTGACCAGTATGACAGTTTTCTGCTCATCTGCACTCTCGTCCCCGGCATCGGAACGCTGGACAATCGATTCAAGCGAGATGTCGTTGTCGGCCATGCGCTTGGCAATGGCGGCAAACACGCCGGCGCGATCAGCCACGGTAAGGCGGATGAAGTAACCGCCCTCGTGGGATCTCATGCGCGCACGCACATACGGCGCCAGTTTCTTTGCCGGATGGCCGAATACCGGTCCGTGCTGAAATCCCGGCCGGCTTTTGGCAATATCCGCAACATCGCCGATCACAGCCGACGCAGTGGCCATGCCGCCTGCTCCGGGACCTGACATCAGCAATTCACCGAGAATATCAGTCTCGATAGCAACCGCGTTGACGACTCCATCGACCTGGGCAATCACCGAGGCCTTGGGCACCATTGTCGGATGCACCCTCTGTTCGATCCCGCTGTCGGTTTTCTGGGCAACGCCAAGGAGTTTGATCTTGTATCCGAGTTCACCCGCCGCCCGGATATCAGCCAGCGATATGTTGCTGATCCCCTCCATATAGATATCGTCGGGTGCGATCTGGCAGCCAAATGCCAGACTGGTAAGGATTGCCAGTTTGTGGGCGGTATCGTGACCCTCGATGTCGAAAGTCGGATCCGCCTCCGCGTAACCGAGCCGTTGTGCCTCGGAAAGGCAGGCATCGAATGACACGTTGGCCTCGTCCATCTGCGTCAGGATATAGTTGCAGGTGCCGTTCAATATCCCGTAGACCCGTGAAACGGTGTTTCCGGCAAGCGACTCCCGCATCGCTTTGATAACCGGGATCCCGCCGGCAACCGCGGCTTCATAATTGAGAAGAACGCCATTCTGTTCTGCGATTTCGGCCAGCGCAACGCCATGTCGTGCCAGCAACGCCTTGTTCGCCGTCACCACGTGGTGGCCCGATTCAAGCGCGGCCCGAACGCTCTCCAGTGCCGGTCCGTCCTCGCCGCCGATCAGTTCGACAAAAACATCGATGCCGTCAGAGCGGGCGAGATCGATCGGGTCATCGTACCAGGCTGCATTGCCCAGGCTGACACCGCGATCCTTGTTGCGATCTCTGGCCGATACCGCAGTTACCGCTATTTCGCGTCCACATTGGCGTTTCAGCGTTGCGCCGTGGTTGGAAACAACCTTGATGACCGAGGCGCCAACCGTACCGAGACCGGCGATTCCAACACGAAGGGCTTCGGCCATGTTCCGATTTCCTGTCATTCTAAAAGATTGGATGGGCCGGTCAGCGACGGGCGTTGAGTGGAATGATATTATCCGGCGTTGGCTCCGCAGATGCCAGGAATTTTTTCAGATTCCGTGCCGCCTGACGTATCCTGTGCTCGTTTTCAACCAGCGCAATGCGGATATATTCATCGCCATGCTCACCGAAACCGACTCCTGGAGACACTGCGAGATCGGCCTTTTCAATAAGCAGCTTCGAAAATTCCAGCGATCCCAGGTGACGAAACGCCTCGGGAATGGGCGCCCATGCGAACATCGTTGCCCGTGGCGCGGGTACGTCCCAACCGGCCCGCGAAAAACTTTCAACCAGAACATCACGCCGTCGGTGATAGGTGCCGCGAACCTCCTCAATTTCCGCGCCACCACCATTCAGCGCCGCGGCGGCGGCAACCTGGATCGGCGTGAATGCGCCATAATCGAGATAGGATTTCACACGGGTCAGAGCCGAAATCAGCCGCTCATTGCCAACTGCAAATCCCATGCGCCAACCGGGCATTGAAAACGTCTTCGACATGGACGTGAATTCGACGGCAACGTCCATCGCGCCCGGAACCTGCAGCACCGACGGTGTCGGCTTGCCGTCGAAGTAGATCTCCGCATAGGCAAGGTCAGACAGGACGATGATCTCGTGCTTGCGGGCGAAGGCAATCACGTCCTTGTAGAACTCCAGAGAAGCCACATGGGCCGTCGGATTTGACGGGTAATTCAGGATGAGCGCCAGCGGTTTCGGAATGGAATGGCGAACCGCACGCTCGAGCGCCGGAATAAAGGTCTCGTCGGGCGTTACCTGCATCGAGCGGATCACGCCGCCGGACATGATGAAACCGAAAGCATGGATCGGATAGGTCGGATTTGGGCACAGCACAACATCACCGGGCGCGGTGATGGCCTGTGCCATGTTTGCAAAACCCTCCTTCGATCCCAGAGTCGCGACGATCTGTGTATCCGGATCCACCTTCACCCCGAAACGGCGCGCATAATATGCGGCCTGAGCGCGGCGCAGGCCGGGAATTCCACGTGAAGATGAATAGCGATGCGTTCGCGGGTCCCGCACCACCTCGCAGAGTTTGTCAACGATGCTCGTCGGCGTCGGCAGATCGGGATTTCCCATACCAAGATCAATGATATCGGCCCCGGCGGAGCGGGCACTTGCCTTCAGGCGGTTGACCTGTTCGAAGACATAAGGAGGGAGCCGGCGGACCTTGTGAAATTCTTCCATGATCATTCCGTCTGGCAACTGGAGGTTGGGATGCCGGCGATATACACAATAACCCCGGCGCGGTCGAGGGCGGTAAAACTTTCTTCGCCCCGACGGTTTACGGCGCTCATGCCCGCAAATTGGCCACCGATGCGGTTTTCATAATTCATCCCGCTAACCTGGTTTTCAGCCCTGTCGGCGGGCATCTACTCTTTCTCGATCTCTTCAAGTGCATCATTGCCGTGATCGCGGGCAAGATCCTGCATTCGCTCGATTTCGGATTGATAAGCAGCCGGATCGGCGGCCTGCCGATTCTGGCGTTCCTGATTGGCTTTCAGATCCTGAAGAAATGCAGCCTTCTGCTCCGTCGACATTTGCTCGGTCGCTGCCTCCGGTATCGTGTTCGTATTGGGAAACTGGCCGGTATTTCGTATTCGGCTGCGCTCCAGTTCGGCGGTCGGCGCCGTTGATTCCACCTCAGCAAGCGGCACGGCGTCATCAATCGAGCCAGTGGCGCAGCCAGCAAGCCAGAACGCCAGTCCAACAATTGCGACACCTCGTCCCGGCAAGGTTTTGCAGGAAAAAAGATGCCATCTATTGCACAATGTCATACTCTGGGGTCACTGGCTGGGCTATGGCGCTGCTGACACGCTCATGTGTCGGGAAAAAACGGTATGGCTTTGACATGGTAATGTGTCAACAAAGCGCTCGCACAGGATTGTATTTGGTCGATGAGTACAAACGACAACGACGACAAGAATCAGAAGTCACCGATGGACCGGTATACTGTTCGCGACCCGGAGGCTTTTGCGCGAAATCTCGCCAAGATGATCGAAGGAGCCGGTAAGGCAGCTTCAGCATGGGTGACACCGCGCGAGAAGGGCTTGCGTAAAGACAATGTCGCCGATCCCATGGCGGATGTCGTCAAGACGTTTTCAAAGGTATCTGAATACTGGCTTTCCGATCCGACCCGGGCTCTTGAGGCCCAGACCAGGTTATTTTCCGGCTACATGTCGATCTGGGCAAACTCTGTCCGTCGGATGAGTGGCGAGACTATCGAGAACACGGCGGAACCGGAAAAGGGCGACAAAAGGTTCCGTGACCCGGAATGGGGCGAAAACGCGTTCTTCGATTTTCTGAAACAGGCTTACCTGGTGACATCGCGCTGGGCCGGCGACCTTGTCGAAAACGCAGACGGGCTCGATGAACACACGCGTCACAAAGCTTCCTTTTATATGAAGCAGATTTCCAACGCGATGTCGCCGTCGAACTTCATTCTCACCAATCCGGAACTGTTCAAGGAGACCGTAGCGACCAATGGCGAAAATCTGGTGCGCGGCATGCAAATGCTTGCCGAGGACATTGATGCCGGAAAGGGCGACCTGAAACTGCGCCAGGCGGACTATTCGAAGTTTGAGGTCGGAAAGAACATCGCCAACACACCTGGCAAGGTTATTGCCCGCAGCGAACTGGCTGAAATCATTCAGTACGAACCGTCGACCAGCCAGGTGCTGAAACGTCCGCTGCTGATCTGCCCGCCATGGATCAACAAGTTCTACATCCTCGATTTGAACCCGGAAAAATCCTTTGTGAAATGGGCCATCGGCCAGGGCCATACCGTCTTTGTCGTTTCATGGGTCAATCCCGACACACGCCACGCCAAAATGGCCTGGGAGGACTACATTGAGCTCGGGCTGAAGTTTGCGCTTGATTGCATCGAAGAAACAACCGGCGAGACCAAAGTCAATGCGATTGGATACTGTGTCGGCGGCACGCTGCTGACTGCCGCACTGGCGCTGATGGCCAAGCAGGGCGACAACCGCATCCGCTCGGCAACGTTTTTCGCGACGCAGGCCGATTTTGAGTATGCAGGCGATCTGAAGGTCTTTGTCGACGAAGATCAGATCAAATCGCTTGAACGGGCCATGAATGAAGAGGGCTTTCTCGACGGCACGAAAATGGCGACGGCTTTCAACATGCTGCGCTCCAGCGATCTGATCTGGCCCTATGTCATCAACAATTACATGCGCGGCAAGGATCCCCTGCCTTTCGACCTTTTGTACTGGAATGCCGATTCAACGCGAATGGGCGCAGCCAACCACTCGTTCTATTTGCGCAACTGTTATCTCGACAACAGCCTTTCCAGGGGCAAAATGGTTCTTGAAGGTCAAAAACTTTCGCTGGGCGACATCAATATCCCGATCTACAATCTGGCCACCAAAGAAGACCATATCGCACCGGCGAAATCGGTTTTTGCCGGCTGTCGGTATTTTGGCGGCAAAGTGGACTATGTCCTGACCGGTTCCGGCCACATCGCCGGGGTGGTCAATCCACCCGACCTGAAGAAATACCAGTACTGGACCGGTTCGGAACCGACAGGTTCCTTCGAATCCTGGTTCGAAAACGTCACCGAACATCCCGGCTCGTGGTGGCCGCACTGGCAAAATTGGATCGAACGGCAGAACACCAAGCAGGTTCCCGCCCGCAGAGTTGGCAGCAAGAAAAACCAGCCGTTGGAAGATGCGCCCGGCTCCTACGTGAAAGTCCGGGTTTAGAATTGTAATATGCTGGTCTTACCGCTTCGCAATTTCGCAACAGGAGTGGTTCCACTACGTCAACACTCGAACCACGTTTTCGCCTTATTTGCGAACTAGCCGATAATCGGTATTGTCAACTTTGCCATCAACGCGCCGCGACCTAAGTGTTGCCGTTTAGTCCGTTTGATTGGCATTTGGGCGCGACAACATTTGGGGCACGAATTCGGGGACTGGGATTGAAGGTTGGCAAGGCCCGAAATGCAATGACAGGCGCGTTCCGCGGTGCGGCTCTGCTGCTTTCGGTGCTGCTTGTTTCCTGTACCTCCACGTCAGAACCCTTTGGCAACCTGACCGCCGGCCTGTTGAACGAAGCCGCTGACAGCGCCGAGGCGGAAGAAACATCTGCTGAAGCGCAAGCTGTCTCAGACGAAGGCGAACAGCAAAGCGTGGCCATTCCGACGCAACGGCCGGAGGCGGACACTCCACCCCTTGCCATCGCTTCAACCAAACAGTCCGACGAAGGTGCCGTGGCGGCCATAAGCGCCGCCGATCTTTCGTCACGGTCAGCCGCCGCAACCGTTACCAATTCAGGGGACCGCGGATTTACCGGCTCTGTTGTGACCAACACAGTTCCGAGCACATCAAAAGAAAATCAATCGGCAGCAAAGAAATCTTCCTCGGGCGGTTTCCTGACTTCACTGTTCTCGTCCTCCCCGAAATCGAAACCCCTTCGCAAGGATTCGGAAAAACCGAAACCTCTTGTCGATCTCTCCGATCGCGAAGAAAACCGTAAGCGCCCCAGTTTCATCCGCGCCACGATCAAGGGCGATTCCCTGCCCGGCGTGCGCAAGAAGTCCTCGCTGTTCGAGATTATTCGCAAATCCGGCCTCGACGACGACAGCGACATCGACATCAACGAAACCTCCGGAACGATCCGATTGGCCTCTGCGGCAGGTCTGGCGCGTCTCGCCCCCAACGGACTCGTTCGGCAACACAAGGATGTCGACGTCAAATGCCTGAAACCGTCACTGGTCAGGTTTTTGAAGCGGATCGAATATCACTACGGACGCAAGGTCGTCGTCACATCCGGATACCGCAGTCCAGCGCGTAACCGCAAAGCACGTGGGGCACGCAATTCCTTTCATATGTATTGCGCTGCCGTCGACATTCAGGTCGCAGGAGTCAGCAAATGGCAGTTAGCAAATTACGCCCGCTCCTTGCCGGGGCGCGGCGGAGTTGGAACCTATTGCCATACCAAATCTGTCCATGTCGACATTGGCCCGGAACGCGACTGGAACTGGCGTTGCCGGCGCCGAAAAAAATAGTGCGGAACTTTTTCAATTTCGGCGCCGTAACGGGTTGCGGGACCATCTGAAGCTCTCTATAACCCGCGCGTCTGGGCGCCCATCGTCTAGCGGTCTAGGACGCCGCCCTTTCACGGCGGAAACAGGGGTTCGATTCCCCTTGGGCGTACCAACTTTCTTGCCGGGCTGGCTAGAAGCCCGCAGCATGCTTCAAGCAACAGACTGAATCAGAGATCGGAACGGTCGCTTGCCGAGCCGTTGCCCAGACAGTTCGCTTGCTATAGCACCACAGGCAATATCAACACATTGCATTTCACGAAGGCCGGAACATTCGGTCACTAACAAAACGATTCAATATCGGCCAGAAAGCGTCTAGAAGAAAAATCATGCGCTTTGACCCTCCCCTCATTCGTGCCCGCCTGATCCGCCGTTACAAACGTTTTCTAGCCGACGTCACTCTCGATTCGGGCGAGAACATCACCGTTGCTGTGCCTAATACCGGTTCGATGTTGGGATTGACCGCCGAGGGCTCCGAAGTTTTCCTGTCGCGGTCGAACAACCCGAAACGCAAATACGCCCATACTCTGGAAATGGTGGCAGCGGATGGCGGCCTGGTTGGAGTAAATACTGGTCTACCGAACCGCCTTGTCGAAGAAGCCATCGCCGCAGGCATGATTTCCGATCTCGCCGACTATTCCACCGTGAAACGGGAACAGCGATATGGGACACGTTCACGCATAGATCTTCTGCTGGAAGATCAGGATCGGCCGTCAGCCTATGTCGAGGTCAAGAATGTCCACCTCATGCGGGTCAATCGCCTTGCCGAGTTTCCCGATACGGTGACGGCGCGCGGCGCACGACACCTGGACGAACTCGGCCGGATGCGAGAGAGCGGATTTCGTGCCATCATGGTCTATCTGATCCAGCGGGGAGACTGTGACCATTTCAGGATTTGCAGCGAGTTGGACCCGACCTATGGTGCCGCTTTTGAGAAGGCGCGGGCACTGGGGGTTGAAGCCTACGCCGTTCGATGCCAAATCACTTCAGAGGCAATCACGCCCGAGCGGCAGATAACGATCGATTTTTAGGACGACTGGACCATGGTTACATATCTTGACGCCGAAGCCGCACCGCTGAAAAACACCGGCCAGATTCGCCTTCATGGTCCGGAGAGTTTTGCCGGGATGCGAAAGGCGAGCAATTTGACCGCCCGTTGTCTGGATACCCTCGTCGACATGGTACAGCCCGGTGTGACAACGAACGAGATCGACCGGTTCGTGTTCGAGTTCGGCGCCGACAATGGCGCCATACCGGCAACATTGAATTACCGTGGGTACACAAAATCATCCTGCACATCGATCAATCATGTCGTCTGCCATGGAATTCCCAATGACAAACCGCTTCGCGACGGCGATATCGTCAATATCGATGTGACCTATATTCTCGACGGCTGGCATGGCGATTCCAGCCGCATGTATCCGGTTGGCAGGGTCAAACGAGCCGCCGAGCGGCTGATGGAAGTAACACATGAATGCCTGATGCGGGGCATTGCTGCGGTTCGCCCCGGGGCACGGACCGGAGCCATCGGTGCTGCAATTCAAACCTATGCCGAGGCGGAGCGCTGTTCCGTCGTGCGCGATTTTTGCGGGCACGGCCTCGGACGCCTGTTCCACGACGCGCCCAACATTCTTCACTATGGCAGCCCCAGCGAGGGCGTGGAAATGCAACCGGGGATGATGTTCACGATCGAGCCGATGATCAATCTCGGCCGGCCGCATGTGAAAGTGTTGTCGGATGGTTGGACGGCAGTGACCCGCGACAGATCGTTGACCGCCCAATACGAGCATACTGTTGGTGTGACCGCCGATGGTTGCGAGGTGTTCACGCTTTCCCCTGCCGGCCTGGATCGTCCGGGCCTGCAGGCCGCTTAGGCGACGATGTGATGGCCACGTGTGCGCCGTCATCAATCCCTGGAGCTCGTGGTGCCCAGGGATAGCCGCGAAAAGAATGTTTCGTTCTCCGAGGCCGCTGCACAGGTTCCAGCCACGCCAACGAAAACCAATTCGCCTCAGGATGCGACCTATCACGGCCACCGCACACGCCTACGGGAACGGTTCAATACCGGTGGTGTTTCGGCGCTCGCCGATTATGAACTGCTTGAACTGCTGTTGTTTCGTTCAATCAAGCGTGCCGACACAAAACCGGTAGCCAAGGCCCTGCTGAAGCGTTTCGGATCGCTTGCCGAAGTGTTGGGCGCGCCTGAAAACCTGCTCCTCGAAGTCAAGGGTGTCGGACCATCCGTCGCGTTCGATCTCAAACTTACCGCAACCGCAGCCCGGCAGATGCTGAAAGGCGGATTGAACAACCGCGAAGTGCTTGGGTCCTGGAGCAAGGTGATCGATTATTGCAGCGCGGCGATGGCATATGAAAAGCGCGAGCAGTTCCGCATTCTCTTTCTCGACAAGAAGAACGCGCTCATTGCCGATGAAATCCAGCAGTCCGGCACCGTTGACCACACGCCGGTTTACCCGCGTGAGGTTGTCAGGCGTGCGCTGGAATTGTCCGCGACCGCAATTATCCTGGTGCACAACCACCCGTCAGGCGACCCGACACCCTCTCGCGCAGACATCGCGATGACGCATACCATCATCGAGGCGGCAAAACCGCTCGGAATCCTGGTGCATGATCACATCATCATCGGCAAGGACGGACACGCCAGCCTGAAGGGCCTGCAACTGATCTGAAGTAATACGGTTGCCCGTCAAGCGCCGGCGGAACCTTGGCTAGCCTCAAGTTCAAGCAGCAGGGCCGAATGATCAAGCTGCGCGCCGTCCAACTCGTGAACAAGCCGGTAAAAACGGTCCCTCACCTGCTGCGTCATTGGCAAGGTCACGCCCGCTTCACCAGCCGCATCGAGGGCGTTGTCCAGATCCTTCAATTGCAGGACTGCCGGACCACCCGGCTTGAAGTCGCGGTCAAGCATACGCTGGCCATGCAGTTCCAGGATTCGGCTTTCCGCGAACCCGCCGCGCAGTGCGGTGCGGACAGCGACGGGGTCGGCACCGGCCTTTCGTGCCAGAAACAAAGCTTCGGCAACCGCGGCGATCGTCGATGCGACAATGGACTGGTTGCACAATTTGGCAAGTTGACCCGATCCCGACGGTCCGACATGTATCGGCCGCCCCATTGCAAGCAGAACCGGGACGGCTTCCTCGAAAACAGGCACCTCTCCACCGGCCATAATCGCCAGCGCACCCTGCTCCGCTCCAGCGGTGCCGCCCGAAACCGGAGCATCCAGATGCCCAAAACCCAACCCGTCGAGCCTCTTGCAGTGGTCGCGCGCCGTCGACGGCGCGATGGAACTCATGTCGATAATCGTGGCACCGGCCTTCATCGCGTTTGTGCCACCGCCAAAAAGCACATCCGTCACCGCCGCGCCGTCCGACAGCATGGTGATGACAAAATCGGCATTGGCGCCTGCTTCCGCAACACTGGCAAAAGCAACCGCACCATCGGCTTCAAGCGCCTGAGCCTTTTCAGCGGAACGGTTCCATACGGCTACCCTGTGGCCCGACTTCAGCAGGCAGCGCACCATCGGCGCGCCCATCAAACCTGTACCCAGAAATGCAATTTTTGGCTTGTCGGACATGCTTTCCCCTTGGCGTTTTGAGTATGGTTCCCGTCATACAAAAATGGCCACCTTTGAGGTGGCCATTGAGAGTTTATATTAAGAAGGTCAGTCAGCCTTTTCTTTCTTGGCCGCTGGCTTCTGTTTCGCCGGAGCAGCCTTCTTTTTGGCTGCCGCCTTCTTTTTCGCCGGTTTCGCCTCGGCGTCGTCGTCCTCGTCAGCCATCAGTTCTTCTTTGCTGACCTTCTTGTCGGTGACGGACACTTCTGCCAGCAGATGATCGACGACTTTTTCCTCAAACACAGGCGCCCGGAGGCCGGAAACAGCTTCCGGATTGCTGCGATAGAATTCGTAAACCTGCTGTTCTTGGCCGGGATATTTGCGCACCTGCTCGTACAGTGCCCGCTGCAATTCCTCTTCGGTGACCTCGATTTCGGCCTTTGAACCGATTTCCGACAACACCAGCCCAAGACGTACGCGCCGTTCTGCAAGTTTCTGGTATTCCTCGCGGGCTTCTTCTTCCGTGGTGTCTTCATCTTCAAAGGTCTTGCCAGCTGTCTCGAGGTCGCTCGACACCTGATTCCAGATGTTCTCGAACTCCGACTCGATCAGTTTGCTTGGCGCTTCGAATTTGTAAGTCTCATCAAGAGCGTCAAGAATCTTGCGCTTGATCTTCTGCCGGGTAATGGAGCCGTATTGGCTTTCAATCTGCCCCTTGACGACTTCCTGCAGTTTCTCCAGTGACTCGAGTCCGAGATTTTTTGCCATCTCGTCATCGACCACCAATTCACCGGGCTTACCGACCTCTTTGACAACAATGTCAAATGTGGCTTCCTTACCGGCCAGAGCCGGAGCCCCATAGTCTTCGGGGAACGTGACCTTGATCTGTTTCTCATCTCCGGCCTTGCAACCGATCACCTGATCTTCGAATCCGGGGATAAACTGGTTGGATCCGATCACCAGATTGGAATCGGTATCGGCGCCTCCCTCAAAGAGTTCGCCATCAACCTTGCCGGTATAGTCAAGGGTCACCCGGTCGCCCATTTCGGCCTTGCCCTTCTTGGGTTCGTAGGTCCGGGCGGACTCGGCAACACGCTGGACCTGCTCTTCGATCTCATCCGTGGGAACTTCATAGACTTCGCGGGTCACCTTGATCTTGGACACATCCTGGATTTCGATATCCGGGATCACCTCATAGATCATCGAAAACTCAAAATCGCTGCCGCCTTCGAGAATCTTCTCGGCTTCGGCTTCATCCTCGGTCATCTTGATTTCCGGCTGCGTGGCGGATTTCTCGCCACGATCCGCCAGTATCGACCTCGAACCGTCATTGAGCAATTCGTTGACCACCTCGGCCATCATCGACTTGCCATACACTTTACGCAAATGGCCGATCGGAACCTTGCCCGGGCGAAATCCGTTCAAACGGACCTTATCCTTGGCTTCGGTCAGGCGATCCATCAATTTGGATTCCATATCCTGCGCGGAAACCAAAATCTTGATTTCGCGCTTCAGCCCTTCATTGAGCGTTTCAGTAACCTGCATCGTCAAACCTTTGTTCTCGCAATAGCGAACCAAACCGGTCGGTCAGTCGCCACGTTCTCGAATATCCTGTCGCCTGAAATGGCTTTTGGTGCGGGTGGAGGGACTTGAACCCCCACGCCTTGCGGCGCTTGGACCTAAACCAAGTGCGTCTGCCAATTCCGCCACACCCGCATTTGGGAACCGCGGCGGCCACCAAAGTGCGGGCTTCTATATCACCAGTCCCGCCGGGTTCAAAGGAAAAATAGGCGATTTCAGGCATTTTCAAGCCATTCGGCACAGTTCGATCCCGCAGATCACTAGACCCGCGCATTTGCCTTGTTTCACCCCGAATTTCGTCATGCTGCATTGCACAATTTGCAATGCTGCTATGCAATATCAGGACTGCAAATCACGAGCAGACGTCACTACCTATAGAACATCGATCCGATGGATCACCGAAACAGCATACCGACGAGGCTCGTCATGAACGTAATTCGTAACTATCGCAACTGGCGTCGTTTCCGCGACACCTGCAATGAACTCAACCGCCTGTCCACCCGCGAACTGGACGATCTGGGAAT
>JAJFHT010000338.1 GCA_021775495.1 Hyphomicrobiales bacterium
CGGCTTCTGCTCCGGCATCCACATCCCAGTCGGCTATCATCACCTTGGCGCCGTCATGCAGGAAACGTTTGGCGATTGCCCGGCCGATACCTCCGGCACCACCCGTCACGATTGCGATCTTGCCGTCCAGTGCCATGGCCATCTCCCGTTGCGGGCCGGTCAGATCCCCATGCCGCGCGTTTCAAGCGCGGCTTTGATCTCGTCCAGTATGACGGGATCATCGATGGTCGCCGGCATTTTCCAGTCCTGTTTATCGGCTATCTTTTGCATCGTCGCACGCAATATCTTGCCCGACCGGGTTTTGGGCAGCCGTTTGACCACCAGCGCCGTCTTGAAAGCAGCCACCGGGCCGATGCGCTGGCGCACCAGACCGACCACTTCCTTCTCGATATCTTCCTCGGTCCGCTCCACCCCGGCATTGAGCACCAGGAAGCCCGCCGGTATCTGACCCTTCATCGCATCTGCGATACCGATGACTGCGCATTCGGCAACATCGGGATGCTCGGCCAGAACCTCCTCCATCCCGCCCGACGACAGCCGGTGACCGGCCACATTGATAATGTCATCCGTCCTCGACATGACATAAAGGTATCCGTCCTCGTCGCACATGCCGGCATCGGATGTTTTGTAATATCCCGGAAACTCGTCGAGATAGGCTTCGTGAAAACGCTGATCGGCATTCCACAGCGTCGGCAGGCAGGAGGGCGGCAGAGGCAGCTTGATGGCGATGTTGCCGAGTTCGCCCGGAGCGACCTGATGGCCGGCATCGTCGAGTATCTGCACGTCATATCCAGGCATCGCCACGGTCGGCGAGCCGTATTTGACCGGCAACTGCCCAAGCCCGACGGGATTGCCGGCAATGGTCCAGCCGGTTTCCGTCTGCCACCAATGGTCGATCACCGGGACCTGCAGTTTTTCCTCTGCCCAGCGAATGGTCTCCGGATCGGCCCGTTCGCCGGCAAGAAACAGGGTCCGCATGCCGGAAAGATCATAATTGCCGACAAGTTCGCCGCCGGGATCTTCCTTCTTGATCGCCCGGAAAGCCGTCGGAGCGGTGAACAGCGCCGCAACCTTGTGGTCCGAGATGACCCGCCAGAAGGTTCCCGCATCGGGCGTGCCGACCGGCTTGCCTTCAAATACGATCGTCGTCGCGCCGATCAGCAGCGGCGCATAGGCGATGTAGGAATGGCCGACAACCCAGCCGACGTCCGACGCCGCCCAGAAAACCTCTCCAGGTTCGATACCGTACATTGCACCCATCGACCAGGCGAGCGCCACCATGTGGCCGCCATTGTCGCGCACCACGCCCTTCGGCGTCCCTGTGGTGCCGGAGGTGTAGAGGATATAGAGCGGGTCGGTCGCAGCAACGGGGACGCAGGCGACGATCCGATTGTCAGTTTTGGCTTTTGCGACCGCCGAAGCGTAGTCGATGTCCCGGCCGTCGATCAGGTCGCAGGGCTGTTCCGGCCGCTCCAGGACAACACAGAGCGACGGTTTGCAGCCGGCAATCTCGATCGCCTCGTCCAGCATCGGCTTGTAGGAAATGATCCGCCCCGGCTCGATGCCGCAGGAGGCGGCAATAACGGCAACAGGCTGGCAATCGTCGATCCGGCTCGCCAGTTCCTGCGGCGCGAATCCGCCGAAAACCACCGAATGGACCGCGCCAATCCGGGCACAGGCAAGCATCGCGATCACCGCTTCCGCGACCATCGGCATATAGACGATCACCCGGTCGCCCTTGGCGACGCCATTGTCCACAAGCACTGCGGACAGCGCCTGGACCTCCTCCAGCAGTTCCGAATAGGTCAGTTTGCGCTGTGACCCTGTTACCGGGCTGTCATGGATGATCGCCGTCTGATCGCCGCGGCCGCTGGCAACATGCCGGTCGACGGCGTTGTGGCAAGTGTTGCAGGTGGCACCAGCGAACCAGCGACCGTAGACACCAAGATCCTTGTCGAAAACCTTGTCCCACGGCGCATACCAGTCAATGTTTTCCGCGGCTTTGGCCCAGAACCCTTCCGGGTCGTTCTTCCAGCCCTGGTAAACCTCATGATAGCGCGATGTCATTGGCATTCCTTCCCGATCGGCCGATGCTTAGGCATGGCCCTTGTTCGGCATATTTAGACGTGAAACAGCGACTCCGTCCATTTGACTATCGGTTGAGCCGGCGGCACAGTCAAAAAAACAGCGATTCTGCCGCCTTCATCCCTCCCTCGCGCGCCGGGCACATTGATCACGAAATGACGAAAATCCTGTCGCTCATGGTGATCCTGATAATGGTCGTTCACATCATCCGCCCGCTTGGCCTGCCCGGCCTGCGCCGCCGCAAGGATTTCTGGAAAATTGCGGTTTTTGCGATCATCCTGATCATGCTGACAGTGGCGGTCAGTCACGCCTGAAATGGCGGGCCAGTAGGCTAACGGCGACCTGACCGCCATTACCCGATCGGTCAGAGTTCAGCCTGCAGGTGTGCCGATTGAACGGGCATATGTGCACAGCCCTAAACAGACTTCAAAAAAAACGGCCCCGAAGGGCCGCTTTTACATCGTGTATGACAAAAAAGGTTAGGCAGCCAAAGTGGTTTTCTGCTTCCTGCGCCATCCGAGCAATCCCATCAGACCGAGACCGCCTGCAAACAGCGGCAATGCGGCTGGAAGCGGCACGGCGGCGACATTCACATCAATGCTCGTGCGCGCCAATTCGGTCATCCCGTCAAACGCGGCCAGTTCGAACGTGTAGATCCCACCGGCGGAGTTCAAGAATGGGAAAGCCATACTATCGAAGAATTCCATGTTCCATGAATTCTGCGCGACATTGTTAGCGGCGAT
>JAJFHT010000339.1 GCA_021775495.1 Hyphomicrobiales bacterium
ATATCGTCGAGATGGGCTCGATTGCCAGCCTCTATCCACTTGGACTTCCAGTTTATGGCGCAACAAAAGGTGCCATCCATTCCATGTCGCGCCATCTAAGGATGGAATTGAGCGGCACCAAAATCAGGCACACGGAAATATGCCCCGGCCGCACCGAAACCGGCTTTTTCAACACGGCGTTCCGCACCGCAAAAGAACGTGAAACATTCGTTGCAGAAATCAGGCTGCTGGACCCGGAAGACATTGCCGAGGCAATACAATATGCAATCCGCACGCCATTGCACGTCAATGTCAGTACCATTGAGATCACCCCGGTGGACCAGGCACCGGGCGGTCAGATTTTAAGTTGAAACCGCTGCCTATTCCCATTGAGTGATCGTTTGTCTGACCCTTTGTTGACGACGAACTGATGATCCGCATGGTGATTGGGATATGATTTTGGCATTCGGTCTGAACGGCGGTCGTGAAATGCTGCCCAGACGTTAGGCAGAAGCGATCGCCTCAGTGTGGAGCCCGTAATTATTTGTCGTTATCCGGAATCAGCCAATGTCGATTACTTAAGGCGGCCTTTTTCATCAAAATCGGCCGACGCGGCATTATGCAAGTCGAACCAACTCCTTGAAACCCGGGCTAGATTGCCTTGTGGGCCACGGTCGCCAAGCATCATTTGATGGTCCTTACAGCGAGCCAGACTGTGTGACGGGCGCCGCGTTTCGAGCGTGTGGCGCGGACCGTCGTCGAGCTGGTCTCGAATCCACACCGTGAGAGCCGTCGCGAAAAGTCAGGGTCGGGTGCGGCAGACCAGACGGCGAGGACGCCCCCGGGGGTAAGCGCCCGTCGCGCCGCCCGCAGGCCAATCTCGCTATAAAGCGCGTCGTTACCGGCATAGGTAATGCCGTTCGGGCCGTTGTCGACGTCAAGCAGAATTGCGTCGAACGCGGCCTCCGTCTCGCGGATCACAGCGCCAACGTCGCCAGTTTTCACTTCAACCCTGGGGTCTGCGAGGCAGTCACCGAACACATCCGCCATATACTCCGCTGCCCACGCGACCAGATCAGGCATGATTTCCGACACGATCAGGCGAGCATCGGACCCGGCGACGGCTTGCGCGGCACGGAGAGTGAAGCCCATGCCGAGCCCGCCGATCAGGATGCTAGGCGCTTGCCGTCCGATCAGGTGATCCATAGCCAGGATGGCGAGCGCCTCTTCCGAAGCGCCGAGCCGGCTGTTCATCAGCTCATTGCCGCCGTTGAGACGGATGGAAAACTCCTTGCCCCGGCGCAGAAGCCGCAGCGTAGCGTTGTCCGGCGTGGTCGCTGTCGCCAGATGTATCCACGGTAGCATCCGAATAAACCTCTTTGACGAATAGGACCCTTAGCGCATCCGAACAATGGGCGCAGGTGAAAGATCGCAGTCAGCAACGTATCCGACGGCTTGCCTTCGTTCCGACGACGTCCTTTGCCTGCCTACACCGACCGAGAATATGTGGCAATCGAGGGCGATGACGCCGTTAGCCGAGTGAGACCTGTGACACTGGATGTACTGACCACCGTTCTCGGAGTCGTGCCGCAGCTGTGGGATCCGTTCTTCAAAAGCCTTGCGGTCGTCATCATCTGCAGCTTGAGCTTCGCCACCATCCTGACACTTCTGATTGTCCCGACGCTTTATGCCGTGTTTTTCGGAGTAGATGGTTCCGAAATTGAGACGCAATAGCCTGCGCTTGATCTGGAAATTGTTCCGATTTCGTCGGCGAAAGCAAATCATATTGGAAGGAGAGCCTTCAGGGATTTGCAGTCAGGCCACCGTCCAAATCTTTCCGCCGAAAAGCAGCTTTATATCGAAACGCGGTTCGCTCATGAATGCGCAGCGCAATCGACACCTCCCGAACTGATTTTCCATCATTGAACATCTGGAATGCCGCATGGCGCAACTACCGAATACCATCGCGACCATGCATCGGTACGAGTATTCGAACTCCCCTATCCGCATCCAGATTGTGCGCGATCGAGATTGCGTTTTGATGACCGACGATTTTGGGCAGTCGGTAATTCTCGGTAGGATTTGCAGTAACAAAAACAGTCCGCCCATCGCATGCCTGGCAGAGATGCTCAGCGCAGGCCCGTCCAGCAACCCGTATGATGTCATCGACAATGACCTGAGACCCGACTTTCCTCCAAGGTCTCGGAGAATTCGCCGGATTGCGCACCACGCGTAGTTGGGGATTGCGGAACAGGCCGACGGCAATCAATTCGGGCTGCCCCATCAGCGTTAATCAATTCTAAACACTTGCAGAACACAACTGGAACATATAGTGATTGTTCTGGTTTTGTTTTAATATGATTCTTTGAAAAAGGGGCGCCAAGATGTTGACCCGTAAGCAGCATGAACTGCTGATGTTCATTCACGAACGGATGAAGGAGGAAGGCATTCCCCCTTCCTTCGATGAGATGAAGGAAGCGCTCGACCTGGCCTCGAAATCCGGTATTCACCGGTTGATCACGGCGCTTGAAGAACGCGGCTTCATCCGTCGCCTGCCCAACCGCGCACGGGCGCTCGAGGTTATTCGGCTGCCCGATTCCATCGCGCCCGGCCTGTCACCACAGCGTGGTTTCTCACCAAGTGTCATAGAAGGCAGTCTTGGGCGGCGGCAGCCGGAGGCAATTCGTGCTCCGACTGCGAGCAATGACGACAACGCCGAACCGGCAGTCGCGGTTCCGGTGATGGGACGTATTGCGGCCGGTGTGCCGATTGAAGCCATCCAACACCAGACACATTTGATCTCCGTACCGCCCGACATGCTCGGGGTCGGAGAGCATTACGCCCTTGAGGTCAAGGGTGACTCGATGATCGATGCCGGCATCTTCGAAGGCGATACGGTGATCATCAGAGACACCAATACGGCCAATGCCGGCGAGATCGTCGTGGCGCTGGTCGATGATGAGGAAGCGACGCTGAAACGCCTTCGGCGCAAGGGCGCGTCCATCGCGCTCGAAGCCGCTAACCCGGCTTATGAAACCCGGATTTTTGGACCAGACCGAGTAAAGGTCCAAGGCAAGCTGGTCGGACTGATACGCCGCTATTGACGATCCCTTATTTCGAAGCCGGCCGGGGTTTATTACCCGTGCCGGCTTTCTTGCGCCGCCATGGCGGCATGCCGCGGGCGGCGCGTGAAAATGCACGGTGTCCGTGCCACGGGCGATAAGGTTCACTGACGGCATAATCTATGTCTGCTGCCATGTGATTTCCCGTTGAGCGAAATGCAATCGCCGCGCTGCCCCACTTTGCCAGGTGGCGTTTTGTTATGACCGCGATCCGTTCGTTGGAACAGACACCGCTCGCGGTGGCGTCATCAACAATGATAATTGCCGCCTCCCGGCACCAAACAGAGGCCTTTTCGGCAGATTTCGAATGAACCAGCAGTGCTCCGCCGGTTTGGCGGATGATGCAGAGGTCATCGGTGCAGGAAAAAATTCCCTCACCCTCGAATTCCGACAGCGGTTTCTCCACGACTGCCGCCCTCAGCGCCCGCTTCCAATTGTCCAGCGTGAACGCATTCGGACGCTTTCGATTGACTGCCAACGCCGCCGAATCGGATTTGACGGCCACAAGCCGCGCGTCCTCCGATATCAGTACATCCGGTTCCTGCCGCATGATGATCATCATCAGTCCGACAGCTATCAAAGGGATTGAGGTAAGGCGCAGCCGGCTCGTCAGCAGGGTCAGCAGGACCAGTCCCAGGGCAAGAACGGCGACCGCTCGCATCGGAATTATGCCGACCTCATCGAATACGGTGCGCGCGGCAAGCCATTCGGCAATGGCGATGACCAGCGATATGCCCCAGCCCATCACCGTGAGGGGCAGGCTGTCGAGTCCGAAGGGCATCAAAATCATGGCAAAGACCGCCGAAGGCATCACCATTACACTGACCAGGGGCATGGCCGCGAGGTTGGCGATCAGGCCGTACGGTGCAATCCGATGAAAATGATAAGCAGCGAACAGTGCCGTTGCCGTTCCGGCTATCAGGGATGTGAACGCGAGACCGCCGCCATATCGCAGTAGCGTGCGCGGGATTTCCCATCGACCGTCCAGATCCGAGACTCCCCGGGCTTCGATCCTGCGTTCGCGCCGCTCGGACCATACCGCATAGGCGGCAATGAGCGCCGCCGTCGCGGCAAAGGACATCTGGAAACTCGGGCCAATAACCTCATGCGGCGCGACCAGAATGACAACAATTGCCGAAATTGCCAGATTGCGCATGGTGATGGCTGCGCGATCGTATAGCAGAGCAGCGAGCATGACGGCGAGCATGATGAAGCTGCGTTGCGTCGCCACGCTTGTGCCGGAGACAAACAGGTAGAAGAAGATTGCGCCAAGGGCTGCAATCGCGGCATATTTCTTCACGGGACGGCGGGAGGAAAAGCCCGGGAACAAGCCGCATCCAGCGCGCAGGACCAGCATGACGAATCCGGCGACCAGCGCCATATGCAATCCGGAGATCGAGAGGATGTGGGCCAGACCGGTTCGCCTCAGCGCCTCGTTGACGTCGTCGGGAATGCCGGCCTTGGTGCCGGTTATCAGGGCCGCAGCTATCGCCCCCTCCCTGCCGCCGATCGTTTCGGAAATGCGGGTGGAAAGACGATCACGCAAATCGGCAATGAAAATCGAGACTCGTTGCTGAACTCCACCGGAAGCGCCGTCCGCAACGGTTTCAACCGCCGACAGAAAAAAGCCATTCGCTCCGAGACCATCAAAATAATTTTCCCGCGAAAAATCATAACTACCCGGCTGAACAGGTCCGGGTGGCGGGCGCAGCCTGACAAGCCCCTTGATGTGGGAGCCAGGGTGGATGTGCGACACTTCGGAACGGGTGGTGGCCCGAATGCGATCCGGCTGATAACGCAATTTCGGCCGTTCGGTTTTCAAGACGTCCATCGTCAGCCTGGTGCGTCCGTTTGCACGGCGCTCGACCAGAACCACCGTTCCCGTCACCCGGGTCGTGATTTCCGAGCCAAGAACTTTTGTATCCGCAGACCAGGTCTCAAACTTCGCCGCAAGCAATCCGGCCGCAATAGCAAGCAAAGCAAAAACAAGAAGTTGGGCCGCCGGGATTCGGCGACAAGCCAACGCCAGCGCCACCAGAATGCCACCGACCAGTCCCAATTGCAAAAATCCAGGCTCCACGGTCAGCGAGAAATAGAGAATCACGCCGATGCCGAGAAACACCGGGACGAAGAGAAACGCCACTCCCCGCTCTTGTTCCTTAACAAGGTTCGCCGCAAGACCCCGGTGCAATCTGGTCCAAAATGGCTCGGCCGGGCGCCTGATGAACCGCCCCGTCCCTATCCGTCCGGACGGCGGAGCCTGCACGCCCGAAGTGGCCGGATCATTGTCCCGTTCAAGCCCTGTCACCGGCATCTGCGGAACCGTTTTCTCGCCAAGGGTCCTGCCTGCCGCCTCCCTGCCCATTCCGCAGCCTCCACCCGTATTGATCTTTTGCGCCGGGATGCTGCTATGCTACAGGAAGCATCAGCAAATGCCATGTGAGCCGACCGCACACATATTTCATCAATCAGCATCAGGAAATGCCGGAGACCATGTCGCCATCCGTTGTTACCCGCTTTGCCCCCTCTCCGACGGGTTTTCTTCACATCGGCGGTGCGCGCACCGCCTTGTTCAACTGGCTCCTTGCAAGGAACACCGGCGGCAAAATGCTGCTCAGAATCGAGGACACGGATCGCGAACGATCTTCCGAAACTGCGGTAACCGCCATTCTGGACGGATTGACCTGGATGGGGCTTGATTGGGACGGTGACCCGGTTTCTCAATTTGCCCGCGCAGACCGCCACCGTGAAGTGGCAGAACAACTCGTTGCCGAAGGCAAAGCCTATTATTGTTACGCCTCCCAGCAGGAACTGCAGGAGATGCGCGACCGGTCCAAACAGGATGGCCGTCCGGCCTATGATCGAAGATGGCGGGACCGCGACCCGGCAGACGCGCCCGAAGGGGTGGCGCCGGTTGTTCGTATCATGTCACCCTTGTCAGGCGTTACCATCGTTGAGGACCGGGTCCAGGGGGATGTCCGGTTTCCCAATGAAGATCTGGATGATTTCGTCATTCTGCGTTCCGACAAGACGCCGACCTATATGCATGCGGTTGTCGTTGATGACCACGATATGGGCATCACGCACATTGTGCGTGGTGACGACCATCTGACGAATGCGGCGCGCCAGACAATCATCTACAAGGCGCTTGGTTGGACTATTCCTGTGATGGCGCACATTCCGCTGATTCACGGAGACGATGGCGCAAAGCTGTCCAAGCGCCATGGCGCGCTGGGTGTCGAAGCCTACCGGGAAATGGGTTACCTGCCGGAAGCCTTGAGAAACTATCTCGTCCGGCTCGGCTGGAGCCATGGAGATGACGAGGTCATGTCAACCGATGACATGATCCGGTGGTTTGCCATTGAAGACGTCAACAAGGGTGCCTCGCGCTTCGATTTCAAGAAGCTTGAAGCGCTGAACGGTCATTACATGCGGGCAATGGACGCAGACGCGCTGACCGAAACCTTTATTCAGACATTGCCGTATCTGCCAAATGGCATGGCACTGCTTGAAAAACTTGATGCCGGGCTGAGAAACAGCCTGCGCGCAGCAATGCCGGCATTGAAGGAACGGGCGAAAACTCTTGTGCAACTGGCTGACGGGGCAGCCTTTCTTTTTGACCAACGCCCCCTGATCGTGGAGGAAAAAGCCAGCGCCAGTTTGAGTACGGACGCCCGCGAGTTGTTGGCCGGCATCCTGCCGAAATTCGAATCCGTCGGCGATTGGAATATCGCGGTACTTGAAGCCGTAGTGCGCGCCTTTGCTGAGGAAAAGGAACTTAAACTCGGCAAGGTTGCCCAACCGTTGCGGGCGGCGCTGACCGGCCGGAACGTATCGCCGGGTGTATTCGATGTCCTGGCCGCGCTTGGCCGTGATGAAAGTCTTGCGCGCATTCGTGACCAGACCGGATAGCATTCGTGCCTCATAGCGGATAATGTTGCAACGCAACATGGTACAATTCGCCAACTTGGCACTAAGAGGTAAATGCGCTAGCTAGTGCACCCAATACGAAGCATTGCGGCTATTGCGCCGCAGCAAATGCGGTAACAAAAACAGAGACTTTGAAAGGAATTTGCAATGGCCAAATCAGAAGCAACGATCGATATTGGCGGCAATTCCTATCAATTCGAACAGCTTCACGGGACACTTGGTCCCGATGTTGTGAACATTGCCCCACTTTACAAGCAAACCGACGTGTTCACCTACGATCCGGGGTTTACCTCGACCGCTGCTTGCGAGTCGCAAATCACCTTTATCGATGGCGACAAAGGTACCCTGTTGCATCGCGGCTATCCGATCGAGCAGCTTGCAGAACACGGTGATTTTCTGGAAACCTGCTATCTGCTGCTATACGGAGAATTGCCGACAAAGACCGAAAAAGCAGATTTTGACTATCGCGTCACCCGTCACACCATGATCCACGAGCAGATGTCGCGATTCTTCTCCGGATTTCGGCGTGATGCGCACCCGATGGCGATCATGTGCGGTGTTGTCGGTGCTCTTTCGGCGTTCTATCACGATTCAACCGACATCTCCGACCCGCATCAGCGCATGGTTGCAAGTCTCCGGATGATCGCAAAAATGCCGACGATTGCCGCAATGGCATTCAAATACCATATCGGACAGCCCTTCGTTTATCCGCGCAACGATATGGAATATGCGGAAAACTTCCTGAACATGTGCTTTGCGGTTCCGTGTGAGGAATACAAGGTGAACCCGGTTCTGGCGCGCGCCATGGACAGGATTTTCATACTGCACGCCGATCACGAACAGAATGCCTCCACTTCGACGGTGCGGCTGGCCGGTTCGTCGGGCGCCAACCCATTTGCCTGCATTGCAGCCGGAATTGCCTGTCTGTGGGGTCCGGCTCATGGTGGCGCCAATGAGGCCGCACTGACGATGCTCGCTGAAATTGGAACGGCGGACCGGATTCCCGAATTTGTCGCGCGTGCCAAGGACAAGAACGATCCGTTCCGTCTGATGGGATTTGGCCACCGGGTCTACAAGAATTACGATCCGCGCGCCAAGATCATGCAAAAGACGACCCACGAGGTGTTGAACGAGTTGAACATCAAGGATGATCCGCTGCTGGAAGTGGCAATCGAACTGGAACGAATTGCCCTTACGGACGAATATTTCATCGAAAAGAAGCTCTATCCCAACATTGATTTCTACTCTGGCATCACCCTCAAGGCATTGGGATTCCCGACCACCATGTTCACGGTGCTGTTTGCCCTGGCCAGAACCGTCGGCTGGATTGCGCAGTGGAAAGAAATGATCGAAGACCCGAACCAAAAGATCGGCCGGCCGCGTCAGCTCTATACCGGTGAAAAACAGCGTGACTATGTCGGCATTGCCAAGCGCTGATCCACGTCCAAATTGATATGGGCATTACCCGCCGGCCACGGGCTGGCGGGTTTATTTTTATTCAACGCCAGCCGTCTTCATGCGGATTTGTTCAAGCACAACATCAGCCGCCAATTCGCCCGATGGCTTTAGCGTCTTCATCCGCCTGGCGATCTCGGAATACCCCTCCAGCTGAACGGCACGATCAGGACCATCAATCATCAGACGTTCCAATTTTCGCGCGATCAGGCCGGGTCTGATCATGGAATTGTAATATTCCGGTATCACAACCCGGTCCGCGATCAGATTTGGCAGCGCGGCCGTCCAGGTCGATATCATGAACATGGCAAGGCGGATCAACGGATCGGTCCTGTAGGTCGAGATCACGGGAACCCCGGCCAGAGCTAGTTCCAGCAGCACGGTCCCGGATGCGGCAAGCGCCGCGTCCGCTTCACCAAACGCCTGCCATTTACGGTCTGTATCCTCAAATATTTCGGGCTTTATCGGCCAATCTGCCGTTCCGTTGCGTACCCTTTCTGCAACATGCCGAACCGTTGGCAAGAGAATATTAAAATGGTGACCGCGTTCGGCCAGAATCGTTACGGTCTTGCCAAAATCATCCAGCAGTGAGGAAACCTCGGACGAACGGGAGCCCGGCAGCACCAAAAGGTTACGGGTTTCCCCAGCGGACGGGCGCTTTCGAAGCGATTGCTGTTTGGCGGCTTGCCGGACAAATTCATCCTGTACCAGCCTGTGACCGACAAATGTCGCTGCCGGCCCGTTCAATTCCTTCAACACCTCCGGCTCAAACGGCAGGATAGTCAAAACATGGTCGACATATGACGTCATTTTGCCGGCCCTGCCGGGGCGCCAGGCCCACACGCTTGGACAGACATAGTTGATGATCGGAATATCCGGTGCGGCTGCGCGGATCTTCTTAGCCACCCGGTGCGTGAAATCAGGACTGTCGATGATCACAAGGCAGTCAGGCTGCACCTTGATGATAGCCCTGGCCGTCTGGTTTATGCGCGCGATCAGCTTTGGCAGGCGGCTCACAACGGCGCTAAAACCCACCAGAGCAATCTCGGACGGGTCAAACAAGGTATTCAATCCCAGCGCCTGAAGATGCTGCCCTCCAACTCCGCTGAGTTCCAAGGCGCCGTCTTGTTTGGACCGGAGAGCTTTGGCCAGATCAGCGCCAAGCAGGTCACCGGATTCTTCCCCAGCGACAATGGCGATATGAACCGGCTTCTTCATTCCTGCGGTTCCAGGGAATGGCCAAAGATAAACAGCTTCAGTTCATCGGCTTTTGCCACTGTCTGCCGGTAATCAAGAACCAGCGTGCTGCCGGCTTCCAGAACGATGCCCGACAGGCCTGCGTTCTTGACCTGAAGCACCGTGTCTTCGCCAATGGCCGGCATGTCGACCCGCATTTCCTGACCGGGCTTCAGGCATTTCACCAGCACACCCGGTTTCGTGCTGGAAATTCGACCATTTTTTCGCATATCCGCAACACGGGAGAGCATGGCAGCAGTGCCTTCTGCTCCTTCGAGGGCGACAACGCGACCACCGACAGAGACGGCTGCCTGTCCCACGTCGATCGTTCCCAACAACCGGGAAGCAGCGATGGCAGGACCAATATCGTTCCAATCCGACTTCCCGGGTTTTCGGCGGGTAATCGCTCCTTGCTCAACGACGATATCCGAAACAATTTCATGGACACCGATGACCTTTATGCCACGTGACTCGACAATACCGATCACCGTGCGCAATATTCCATCATCACCCTTCGCCAAAGCATTGGCGATACGGGGAATGCCAAGCAGCAAATCCAGTGACCATTTGATGTCGATCAGATTCGGTCTGCTGCTTACACCTCCGGCCATCACGACTGCGGTAACGTTCTGATCCTTCATGAATCTCAAGCAGTCGGAAATATCTGTCACCGGGAATATCCGGTGCTCGTATTTTCGAAGTTCATCCCCCGCCTCACCCTCTATCATGATGACGAGTGGGGCGTATCCGGCAGCTTTGATCGCGTTTGCAGCTATTTCCGGAAGGCTTCCGCTGCCCGCAAGGACCGCAATCCGTCCATGTTGCGGAAGTACTCCGGACGGAATGAGACTAGTGCTTGTCATCCGGATTTTCATCGCGAGCTTTTCCACGCGGCGGAACGCAGAAATGCCTGTTCTTGCGTTCGGTTACAAAGCCGGCAAGGTCTGCGACATGATCGGAATCCGGAAAGGCTTTCAACATCAAGTTTGCATTTTCCATTACTGTCCGCGCATCGTCGAACAGAATGGCATAGGCCTGTCTCAGAACCTTGATTTCTTTGTGCGGAACGCCGGATCGTTTCAGACCGACAATGTTCAGCCCGCGAAGATTGCCTCCGGTCTCCCCTCCGACCGCCATACCGAAGGGAATCAGATCGCCACGCAGCGCCGTCATCCCGCCGACGAATGCATGATGTCCAATCCGGACAAATTGATGAATTCCCGCCAGCCCGCTGATGATCGCATAGTCACCCACTTCGCAGTGCCCACTCAGACCCGAATAGCTGGCAATCGTGACATGATTGCCGACGATGCAATCATGCGCCACATGGCAATAGGCCAGGAAATTACCATGATCCCCGACGATGGTCTCACCGCGGTCGGTATCAGATCCAACATGCATGGTCACGCCTTCGCGTATCGTGCATGACTCGCCAATTTTCAGTGTGGTCCGGCCACCCGTGTGCTTGTTGTTCTGCGGCGCGCACCCCAGAGTGGCCTGGGGAAATACCTGAGTTTCGGCACCGATAGTCGTGGCGCCGGTCACTACAACATGGCTTTTAAGTTCGACACGATCACCGATTACCACCTCTGGACCGACGTGACAAAACGGTCCAATCCGGACGCCGGCACCGATCGAGGCACCCGTTTCGATCACCGCTGTCTGGTGTATTTGACGACTATCCAGCATTTGGCGATTCCGTCAGGCGCTATCGGGAAGTGAAATCATTGCAGACAGTTCCGCCTCGGCCACCTTGGCTCCATCGACAAGGGCTTCGCATGCGAATCGCCATATGTTGCCACGTTGTTTCGATTTCTGCACGTGAAGCTCAAGCCTGTCGCCGGGAACGACGGGACGCCTGAACTTGGCTTTGTCGATCGTCAGGAAGAAAACCTGGCTTGGTTCGTCAATACCTGCCTTGAGAGCGCAAATCGCCCCTGCCGTCTGAGCCATCGCCTCAATGATTAGCACTCCAGGCATGACTGGATTGTCGGGGAAATGACCCTGAAAATGTGGTTCGTTGAAAGTGACATTCTTAATGCCAACCGCTGAATTATCTGAATCGATATCAACAATCCGGTCAACAAGCAGAAACGGATATCGATGCGGAAGGAGCCGCATAATCTTCAAAACATCGAGGCTGTGCAACTCGGTTTTGGTTGAATCATTCATTGCTGTCGCCTTTACGGGGCTTTGATCTCGTCAACCGACGCAAAGCTATCTCGGTCCTCATGCTCTCTTTAATTGGCCGTGCGGGCGTACCGAACATTGTTTCGCCAGGCTTGACGTTTTTTGTGACCCCGCTTTGAGCACCAATACGGGTGCCAGTACCGATGGTGACATGATCTCCGACGCCGACTTGACCGCCCAAAATCACATAATCTTCCATTGTAACCGTTCCGGAAATCCCGCACTGCGCGACAACAAGACAATGCCGACCGATCCTGACATTGTGTCCGATCTGAACCAGATTATCGATCTTGGTACCCTCACCAATCACCGTATCCGACAATGAGCCACGATCTACGGTAGTATTCGCACCAATCTCAACGTCATCCTGAATGATCACCCGCCCCAACTGAGGGATCTTCTCAAACCCTTTTTCGCCCGGGACAAAACCATAACCGTCATGCCCGATCTGAGCACCACCATGGATAATCACCCGATCTCCAATAAACGCTGCCTTGACCCCGCAGCCTGACGCTATGTGACAATCCCGACCGATCTTGCAGCCCATACCTATGACGGTATTCGGACCGATCACGGTTCCCCGTCCAATCGTGGCACCTCGGCCAACGACCGCGCCGGCTTCAATCGTAACGCCGGCTTCGATTTCCGCATCTTCATGAACAAAGGCATGTTCCGACAAGCCTGTTTCGCCTGAAACGGCCGGCGGTTTGTTGGCGTCGGGGAAAAGCTCTCGTCCTACCTGCGCGAACGCGCGCCGTGGAAATTCGGTCGTCAAACTGGCTACGTCTTCCGGAACCAGACCAGCCAATTCTGGCTTGCATAAGATCACCGATGCCTTGAGCCCGATAATCAACCGCTTGTGCGCAATGGTCTCGGCAAATACCAGAGACCCTTCCGCCGCGTCTTCGATTGAAGAAATTGTTAGAACGATCCGTTTGTTATCAGCAGTCTCCGAGAGGCTGGCTCCGGTCAGTTCAGCAATTTCACCAACTGTGATCGCACGCGCGGGCGTAAAGAAGCTTGGATCAATCATCATAGACCTCTTCTTCCGGGCCCGTCTGGCCAGGAAGCGCGTTCCCCGGGCAGATTAGAAGCGTGTCGAGATTCCGAACTGGAAGGCCTGCTCTTTATCACCGGACTGCGAGGCCACCGGAACCGAATAATCAACCCGCAACGGTCCAAATGGTGACGCCCAAATCAGGCTGGCGCCGACCGATGCACGCATCGACAATGCAGTGCCAACCGCACCGGCCACAGGCGTTCCAAAAAGAGATGCAGCATCGGCAAACACCGCGCCCTTCAGACCAAAGCTCTCCGGAACCGCCGGCAACGGGAACTGGGCTTCGACGGATGCATTAATGTAAGTTTCACCGCCGATTTGTTCACCGGTAACACCGTCCCGCGGGCCAATTCCATCATACTCGAACCCGCGAATGATTTTCGCGTTCGAACGGAACAGATCAAACACCCGAAGCCCACCAGTTCCGATACCTTCGACATGACCACCGCCGACAACAAGGAGACCGACGATGTCCTGCTCTTCCGACAGCGTGCGGTAGTAGGACCCACGGGCCGTCACCTTGACGAAATTGGCGTTGCCACCAAGTCCGGCAAATTCTGTGGTGAACGTGGCGTAGATCCCCTCATGAGGATTCTTCAGATCGTCGATCGTATTGTAGAGCAAGGTGTTGCTCACCGACGATTTCGTCCACGGACTGGAAGCCACGGCGGCGACAATTGAAGTCGCAACTGCACAGGTCGCGTTGGGAATACCATCCCCGTTCGCATCGCAACCCGAGCTCAGCGCGTATTTTTCCTGCGACAGATTATAAGCGACCGTCGTAGACAGATACTCTGTAATCGGCAGTCCGAACCGGATTGAGCCTCCAGTCGTCTCGCTGTCGTAGTTGTCGAAATTGTTTGTCTGATGATAGATATCAAATCCGGCCGCAATTCTTCGACCCAGGAAATAGGGCTCGGTGAAAGACAGCTGGTAGTTTCTGCTATCCTCTCCGGCACCGGCGGAAAACCGGATAAACTGTCCACGGCCAAGGAAATTCCGCTCGGCAATCGATCCTTCAAGCTGCGGTCCCTGATTTTTGCCGCCGGTCGAATACCCCGCACCGATCGAGAATTCTCCTGTCGACTTTTCGACAACATCGACAACGACGATAACCTGATCAGGAGCAGAGCCAGGAGCAGAGGAAATGTTGACACGCTCGAAGAAATCAAGCCGGTCCAAGCGCTTCTTGGCGCGCTGAATCATGACCTGATTGAATGCATCGCCTTCACTGACATCAAACTCGCGGCGGATGACAAAATCCCTCGTCCGTGAGTTCCCACGAATTTCGATTCGCTGAATATAGGTCCGTGGTCCCTGATCGATTGTATAGACAACCGATATGGTCCGTGTTTCGAAGTTACGGTCTCCACGCGGTACGACCTGCGCGAATGCATAACCCTGTTCGGTTACCGCTTCCGTCAATCCAATGATTGTGTCTTCGACATTCTTGGCACTGTACGCTTTGCCATTGCGGGTTTTGATTTTCGAGCCGAGCGAATCGACATCAATTCCCGGAACGCTGCTCTCTACGTCGATTTCGCTGAACGTGTAGCGTTCGCCCTCGTCCAGAGTAAACGTGATCACATATTCATTGTTGGTTTCGTCAAGTTCAGCGGATGAGGAGATGACCCTGAAATCGGCATAACCACGATTAAAGTAGAACCGACGCAGTGTTTCTTCGTCAGCGCGCAACCTATCTTCGTCATAGACGTCGTTGCGGAACAGGAACGACAGAAAGTTCGATCGCTTCGTCTTGATGACATCGCGAAGACGGCGGTTACCGAAGGCATTGTTGCCGACAAAGTTGATACCCTCGATCTTGGTGCGGCCACCCTCGTTGATTTCGAAAACGACATTAACGCGATTGTCACCAAGGTCGATCGTGCGAGCGTTCACCTCCGCGTCACTGCGACCGACGCGGGCATAGGCCTCCCGAACACGATCGGCGTCGGAATCAAGGGTACTCTGCGAGAAGGTATCGCGCGGCGACAGATCAACCGCAGAAGCAAGGGCCGCATCCTTGACCTTCTTGTTGCCCTGGAAAATGACCTGATTGACGATCGCATATTCCTCGACCTCGATTACAAGTGTCGAGCCGACCTTGTTGACATCGACGTCTGCAAACAGTCCGGTCGAAAAAAGCCGCTTCACGCCATCGTTCAGGTCCGCGTTCGAAAACGACTTTCCCGGTTCCACATTGACGTAATTGCGAATCGTCTCGTCATCGACACGCTGATTTCCGCGCACTTCAATACGGCTTACGACCGCCGCTTCGGCGGCGGTAACAGCGGTCAAATAGGTCGCTGCCGTCCCAGTCGCAACGATACTGACCCAAAGAGCAGCCGCGCAGACAGCACTCAGGAAACTAGATATTGCCTTCATTTGGCCTGCAAACCCTTTTTTCGATGTCCCCACGGCGAAAAAACCGAACGATGTAGTCCCTTTGGAACTACTCTAATACCTTGATTTCACTCACGCGCAAGGGCTCTGTCGAAATTCTGCTTACTAATCCGGCAAGCGTGGCTTCCGCGTCACGGAATCTCTTCATGAAGGTTAAAACCTGTCTCATTTTCGGTCAACCAATTCCGTTCTCCGCGGTTCAGCAGGCGAACAAGTCATTCCAGAACACGAATGCCATGAACATCAGCACCAGAATCAGTCCGGCGCGATAAAACATTTCGAGGACATATTCAGAGACTGGCCGCCCGATAACCGCTTCAATGCCGTAAAAAACCAGGTGGCCTCCGTCCAGAGGGGGAATCGGCAACAGATTGAGTATTCCGATGCCGATCGACAGCAGGGCAACCAGTTGCACAAGCCAATCAAACCCCTTCTTTGCGGCCTTTCCAGCCATATCAGCGATCTTGATCGGGCCACCCAGCTGGCACTTGTCTTCCCGGCCCATGACAAAGCGCTTTAGAAACTGTCCGGTTCTGGCAGCAATGTAACCTGTCTCGAGCAATGCCTGTCCAACGGCTTCGATCGGCCCGTATTCGATAACCCTCGGCTTGCCCAGCGATTCGTCATTGGCAACGCCGATCATTCCGACTTTAACAACATTGCCCAGGGGGTCTGTCTGCTCCTTGACTTCCGGTGTCACGGTCAGTTCGACCTCCAGCTCGTCGCGCATCAGGACAAATCGGATCGGTTCTCCCGCCCTCACCGAGACGTAGCGCTGAACATCGGAAAAAGTTTCAACCTCAACTCCGTCCAGCGAAACAAACCGATCGCCGGGCTGAAAGCCGGCGGCCGCGGCGGGACCGTCGGCCCGGACCTCCGCAACCATCGGTTCCGAAACGAAGCGGCCATATACCGAAAACATCACGGTAAATACGGCAATCGTCAAAATGAAATTGAAGACCGGCCCTGCGGCTACGGTCAGCGCACGTTTCCATATGGCCTGAGTATGAAACGCAACCTTGCGTTCCTCGGCGCTCAGTTCCTCTTCACCGACACCGGTCGGGCTGCTGGTCGCACTGACATCACCAACAAATTTGACGTACCCACCTAGCGGAATAGCCGCAATGCGCCAGCGCGTTCCCGTTCTGTCATTGAATCCAAACAGTTCCGGTCCAAATCCGATCGAGAATGCGCGCACGCCGATGCCGCACCAGCGGCCAACCAGATAATGCCCCATCTCGTGGACAAAAACGACGACCGTCAGCACAAACAGAAAGGGGACCAAGGTCCCAAGCAACAATCCATCAAAGCCCAGCACCGAAGTGAGCATCTCATTCAAGGTCCAGACCCTTTCATTGCAATATTGAGTTGTCCGTTGGCAATCCGGCGATTCGATGGTTCACGGATCAGGACAAAACCCCGAAGAGACCATGTGCGGGATGATCGCGGTCAGCGAATAACCACCCGATCAGGTATAGAGCAACGGCCGCCACCACAAGCCCGTCAACCCGATCCATCACACCGCCATGTCCCGGGATCAGGTTGCTTGAGTCCTTCACATCGTGACGGCGCTTAACCCAGGATTCAAACAGATCGCCGCTCTGTGATACGATCGACAGCAGCAACGCAACCATCGGGACCGTCCAGCCGCCCTGCAGGCCGAATACCCATGCCATCATCACACCCGCTCCGATGGCAGCCGCGGCGCCGCCAATCGCCCCGCTCCAGGTCTTTTTCGGCGAAATACGTGGCGCAAGCCGGGCACCACCCAGTGAGCGTCCTGTGAAATAGGCAAATATGTCGGTCGCCCAGACCACAGCAAACAGGAACAAAATGGCCGCAAACCCGGGCGTGTCATCTGCTCTGAGATAAGCGAGCGCCGATCCGCCCGCCCCGCCGTACAATATTCCCCACGCGTTCCAGGTGCCCTGGCCGAATGCCAAACCGATCACGGCAGACAGTACAAATGCGATTGCGAATAAACCGGCGAGAATTGGTACCGATACGCCAATGATCAAAAACAGAAGCACCGACACCATCGCAACGATGGCGAATATGTCATTGCCGGTCAGGTGTTCCTTGACCCGCATCCTGACCCATTCGTAGAGCACCGCGGCGGAAATCACTGCAGCAAGAATGCGAAACGGCAGGCCTCCCAGCCATGTCAGGGTAAGAACCACAACCGCAAGGAACACGCCGGATATGATGCGGATTTGCAGATTGCTCATGCCCGACGGCGCATCCTGGCGAAGGCGCTCCGCAATCTCATTGCGAACGTCAATCATGACGCGACAGTACTGGCGACAACGCCACCGAAGCGGCGTTCACGCGATGCGTAGGAGTCTATGGCGGCTTTCAGGTCGGCGCCGGAGAAATCCGGCCAGTAGCACGGCAGAAAGATAAATTCGCTGTAGGCCGCTTGCCATAACAGGAAATTCGACAGCCTCTGCTCGCCGCTTGTGCGGATGATCAGATCCGGATCGGGAATACCGTCTGTGTCGAGATGTGAGGCGATCAGTTCTTCCGTTACAGCGCCGGCGTCAACCCTGCCCGCTGCAACCAGTTCGGCAATGCGGCCAACCGCCCGGGTGATTTCATCCCTGCCGCCGTAATTGAAGGCGATGACAAGCGTCATGGAGCGATTTTCGCGTGTCAGGGCCTCAGCTTCCTCGAGCAATGCCCTGATGTCGCTCGCGAGGCTGCTACGCTCCCCAATGACACGGACCCGAACGCCCGACCGGTGCAATTCGGCAAGATCGCGGCGAATGAAAAGTTTCAAAAGCCCCAGAAGATCATTGACCTCCTGGTGCGGGCGCGACCAGTTCTCGGACGAAAACGCATATAAGGTCAGCCAGGGAATTTCGAACTCGCCAGCATTGCGAACGACCTTGCGAAGGGTTTCAACGCCGGCCTTGTGGCCAGCACTGCGCGGCAGTCCCCGCGCCTTGGCCCAACGACCATTGCCGTCCATGATAATCGCAATATGCGCTGGTTTTGCCATTCAGTTGTCCCTGCCCCGACACTGCCGTCCGGTCAGACCTGCATGATTTCAGCTTCCTTCTCGGAAAGCATGCTGTCGATTTCCGCGATGGTTTCGTCAGTCATCTTTTGTACCCGGTCTGAAGAGGAATGCAGTTCGTCCTGACCAATATCCCCGTCCTTTTCGGACTTCTTGAAACCGTCCATTCCATCCCGGCGAACATTTCGTGCCGCAATTCGGGCCTGCTCGGCATATTGATGGGCGATTTTCGCCAGTTCCTTGCGGCGTTCCTCATTCAGCTCCGGCAGCGGGATTCGCATGCTTGTGCCTTCGGTAATCGGATTGAATCCCAAATTCGATTCCATGATAGCCTTCTCGACCGCCTTGACCATCGACTTGTCCCAGACCGAAACGGAGATCATCCGCGGCTCCGGCACGCTTACGGTCGCGACCTGATTGATCGGCATATTCGCACCATAGGCTTCAACTGAAATCGGATCGAGCAGATTGGCCGAGGCGCGGCCGGTCCGCAGCGACGCAAGATCGTTCTTGAAAGCATTCACCGCTCCATCCATGCGCCGTTTCAAATCGTCGAATTGAACTGAACCACTCATAAACCGATCTCCGTCGTTTGGGCCGCTGATTCTGGCCGGTCAGGCATCTGAGACAATGGTATATCGGCCCGCACCGCCAAGAATCTGGCCAAATCCACCTTTTTCCTGAATCGAATAGACGATTATCGGGATGTCGTTCTCCCGTGCAAGTGCCACCGCAGTCGCATCCATAACCGACAAGCCTTTGTTGAGGACATCATCATGGGTGATTCTGTCATACCTGGTGGCATCCGGAAATGCCTTCGGATCGGCCGAGTAGACACCGTCGACCATCGTCCCCTTGAACAATGCGTTCGCACCAATCTCCGCTGCCCGCAGAGCTGCCGCTGAGTCTGTCGTGAAAAACGGATTCCCCGTGCCGCCGGCAAAAATCACCACGTTTCCAGCATCCATATAGGCGGTCGCCTGGCGCTGGGAGAACGTTTCACAGAGTTCGGGCATGGCGATCGCCGACAGTACGACTGCCTTGATACCGAGTTTGACCAGAGAGGTTCTCAAAGCCAGGGAATTGATGACGGTGGCCAGCATGCCCATGTGGTCGCCGGTGACCCGATCACCGCCCTTGGACGCGACGGCCACTCCCCGGAAGATGTTGCCACCACCGATAACGACTCCGACTTCGACGCCAAGGCTACGTGCTTCGGCAATATCCGCGGCAATTCGGTCGGCAACTTCCACATCAATGCCAAAGCCCTGGCTGCCCATCAGGGCCTCACCTGATGCCTTCAACACCACGCGTTTGTAAACCGCATCTGCCGCCATGCCGTACCTGTCCTCTCAGCCTCGATTGCGAGCCTGCGATACACGAAGGGCACCGCGTTGTCACGCGATGCCCTCCGCAAAGAACAGCTAAGTTTCTTAAGTAATTCAGCCTTTTGCCGCGGCGGCAACCTCAGCGGCAAAGTCACTGTCACCCTTGTCGATGCCCTCGCCAAGAGCAAAGCGGACAAATCCGGTGATTTTGGCCGGGGCGCCGATATCTTTTTCGGCATCCTTGGCAGCCTGTTCAACCGTGACGTCGGGGTTCATGACGAATGCCTGCTTGAGCAAAACCACCTCTTCGAAATATTTGCGCAGACGTCCCTCGACCATTTTTTCAATGATATTTTCCGGTTTCCCGGACGCGCGCGCCTGATCGGAGAAAATTGCCTTTTCACGATTGACAGCCGCCTGGTCCATTTCATCCGGCGTCAAGGCCATCGGGCTTGTCGCGGCAACATGCATGGCCACCTGACGTGCGAACGCATTTGCCGCCGCTTCGTCGCCTGTTGTCTCCAGTGCGACCAGCACTCCGATTTTTCCAAGGCCGTCGGCGGCTGCATTGTGCACATAGGACGCAACGACACCGTTGTCGACCGACAGCTTGGCCGAGCGCCGAAAACTCAAGTTTTCTCCGATCGTCGCGATTGCATCGCGGATCGTTTCGCTGACCGACTTTTCGCCGCCCTGATAGCTGCCATCGGCCACGGATTGCGTTGACCCCTCACCAGCCAGTGCGCTTGCAGCAACGCCGTGTACAATCTGCTGAAACGCATCGTTTCTGGCGACAAAGTCGGTCTCGGAATTGACTTCCACCACAACGGAAGACCTTCCATCGGAAGCAACACCAACCAGACCCTCAGCCGCCGTACGCCCGGCCTTTTTGTCGGCCTTGGAGATTCCTTTTTTGCGCAGCCAATCGACCGCAGCCTCAACATCTCCGCTGGTTTCAGAAAGGGCTGTCTTGCAGTCCATCATACCCGCGCCTGTCAGGTCGCGAAGTTCCTTTACCTGTGATGCACTAATGCTCATTTTAATCTCTTCGGTGAATTCTATGACGGTGCAAACCGCAGCCGTCCGATCTGGCCGCCGGTGGCGGCGGCCCACTCAATTCCGTGGATTGGCAAATTGCCGTCAGGCCGACGTCTTGCCGTCCTCGGTTCCGCTTTCCGGTGCAGGTTCAACAGCCGGAGCTGCTTCTTCAGCTGCCGGAGCAGCTTCTTCAACAACCGGGGCTGCTTCTTCAGCTCCCGGGGCTGCTTCTTCAGCTGCCGGGGCTGCTTCGCCTGCCGACTCGGGAACCGTAGGCTCTTCTGTGGCCGGAGCGGTTTTACTCTCCGGAGCGGCCGCCTCGATCGCCGGTTCGGCCGGCGCCTCTGCCTGTGCGCCGATATCGACGCCCATCGATCCCTGCTGTCGAGCGATGCCATCAATAGCCGCCTTGGCGATCAAATCGCAATAAAGCGAGATTGCGCGGGCGGCATCGTCATTGCCAGGAATCGGATAATCGACAAGATCCGGATCGCAGTTGGAATCGATCACAGCGACCACCGGAATTCCAAGACGCTTGGCTTCCTGAATGGCGATCGCTTCCTTGTTGGTATCGATGACGAACATCAGATCGGGGGTCGATCCCATATCCTTGATCCCGCCAAGAGCCCGGTCGAGCTTCGCGCGCTCGCGATCCAGATTGAGACGCTCTTTCTTGGTAAAGCCTTCCGCTTCACCTGTGAGAAGATCATCAAGGGTACGAAGCCGCTTGATCGAATTGGAAATGGTTTTCCAGTTCGTCAGCATGCCGCCGAGCCAGCGCGCATTAACGTAATATTGTGCAGAACGCGACGCCGCATCGGCAACGATCTCAGAAGCCTGACGTTTTGTACCGACAAAGAGCACACGGCCGCCTCCGGCGACAGTGTCCGAAACGACCTTGAGCGCCTGATGCAGCATCGGTACGGTCTGGCTCAGATCGATAATGTGGATGTTGTTGCGCTCACCAAAGATCAGTGAACCCATTTTAGGATTCCAGCGATGTGTCTGGTGGCCAAAGTGAACACCAGCTTCCAGAAGCTGGCGCATGCTGAAGTCAGGCAATGCCATTGCAATATTCCTTTCCGGTTGAACCTCCACGGACATCAGGCGGTAAACCGCCACCGGAGGCAAAACCGGATTTCTCCCGGAATTTGCCCATAGTCCGTGTGTGGGATGGTGGGCCATATAGAGGCAAGTCCCGCCAATTGCAAGCCACACAATGTTGCAGTGCAAACACGATAGTGGCAGATATCATGCAGCAGTTGGCCGGACTAGGAAGCGGCAATCGCTTGCCGACCTGGATTCCCGGTCAAAGGAAATTGTCGGCAGCCCACATGACACCCAACCCGTGGATTGAGAAGACCGCAACCAGGCCTGCTGCGAGCACGACACGTTCGGCGGGCACCAAAGGTGTCAGTTCGTGTTTGGGTTTCACCCCACGACCGGCTGTCATCAGGCTGAGCACAACAACCACTCCACCGGCAACAAGCAGCGCACCGATGGGAACTCCGGCACCATATCCAAAGGCCAGGAACACTACCAGAAGCGCGAAAGACGAAAGCGCCAGAGCAATGCGGTTTTCACATATCTGCCGCAGTACCTGACCACCATCGAATTTCCAGACGGGGACCAGGTTGGCAAGATTGAAGAATGCACAAAAAGCGGCAAACGAGGCGAAAACTTCAGCAGCAAATGGATAACTCGAGGCGCTTGCCCAAACACTGGCTGTGATCGAGATCGGCACGAGAAATGCGGAGAATCCCGCGCCCATCAAGGCCACGAAAGCGACCTCGAACCGCCGGTCATAGGGTCGTCCACCAATAGCAATGCCGCCGAGTACAGGAATGAAAATCATCCTTGTGCTCTTGTGCCCGGTGACACGGAATGCGGCCATATGACCAAGCTCGTGCAATGCCACCACCAGCGTCAAAATTCCGGCAAGAAGCAATCCCGTGCCGGTCAGGCCGAAGAGCGGCCATATGATTAGTGTCGAAACTACAGCCAGACCGGTTTGTGTCACCGGGTGTTCGAAAATCGCCTTATCTTCAAAACGACCATTTTGAGCCCAGCCGGATAGTTGGTCCAACTCCCGCCGCAGGCGGAAATAGCGAAATATCATGAACGCCAACCCGCGGTATCGGTCGGTTTGGCTGAGCACGACTTCGGTCCGGCCGCCTTCTTCATGCAACGTGATCGATTTTCGAAAGTCTCCCCAAAATGCAATATCCAGCGAACTGTCATCCACGACGGTAAACGCAAATTGCTCTTTGGGAACAACGTCGTGCAACTGGATGTTCCGGGTTATGGGATTGCCGTCCCGTCCCTCCCAAGCCATCGACAGTAGTACCTGATCAGCTTCCGGTCCAACCGGTGTGGCCTGCAGAACCTCACCCGACCATCCAACCTGGTCGCCCAAGGGAAATAGAGCATGCCATAGACGCTCGCGCGGTGCATTCACCCGACGTTTGACTGTCAGGGTTCGCCTGCCGAACGGTGCGACCAACAGCAAAAAGATCAGCCCAACATTGAATGCAACAAAGACAATCATCGTCAAACCGGACATGCCGCAATCCCCCACCACAATGCGCAGGAACGGTTCATATCTCAGTGACGTTGAGGAAGTCTTTCAACGCGGGGAAAAGTTGCCGACGGCTAATCCGAAGCCTATTCGAATTCCATGATGACGGCGTCAACCGCAAGGCTGTCGCCTGGTTTGGCCAACAGTTTCGCTATCGTGAGGTCACGGTCGGCGCGCAGGACATTTTCCATTTTCATCGCTTCAACAACCGCTAGCGTCTCTCCGGCCTTTACCTTTTGACCTTGCTGAACAGCGATCGAAACAACCAGTCCCGGCATCGGACACAACAACAAATTCGACGTGTCCGGTGCTTCCTTTACGGGCATCAGGCGGTCCAGCCCGGCAATCTCCGGTGACATGACGCGCGCGGTGATTGCCATGCCTCTCCAGGAGACCGCTATTCCGTTCAGAACCGGGCGAATCTGCGCATTTACCGATTCACCCGCAACCATGCCACGCCAGACGATCTGGTCCGATGTCCAATCCGATTCGACCGACACAGGATCACGACCGCCGATGGCGGCTTTCAGACGTATCTGGCCTGAAGTCTCCCCGTCCAGCACGGTCGTTTCAAAGTATGTATCGCCGATCCGAACCACCCAATTCGGTTGCAGCTTGCCGCTGTGGGGTGCCAAACGGTCAAGGTGTCGATCAAGCCGATCCTTACGCAGCAATTCCACCGCAAGCGCTATACAACAGAGGATGACAATATCATCTTCGCCCGGTTCGATCGGCAAAAAGCCGTCTGGATATTCTTCATCGATGAACCCGGTTGAAATATCACCCGAACGCCAGCGGGGATGCTGCATCAATGCCGACAAAAACGGCACATTGTGGGCGATCCCATCCACCACGAAACTGTCAAGCGCATCCGACATTGCGTCAACCGCGAGATTCCGATCCGGCGCCCACGTGCAAAGCTTGGCAATCATTGGATCGTAAAACAGCGAAATCTCCGATCCCTCGGCAACACCGGTGTCGTTGCGGATCAGGCACCTATCCCCATGGTCGCCTTCGGCCGGAGGACTATATCGAACGAGCCGGCCACTGGAAGGCAGGAAATTGCGGTACGGGTCTTCCGCATAAATGCGGCTCTCCACGGCCCACCCGTCAAGCTTGACCGCCTGCTGGCCGATCGAAAGTTGCTCGCCGGCAGCGACCCGGATCATTTCTTCTACGATATCAATCCCGGTTATGAGTTCGGTCACCGGATGCTCGACCTGCAGCCGGGTGTTCATCTCGAGAAAATAGAAATTCCGATCCTGGTCGACGATAAATTCGACCGTACCAGCGCTCTGATAGTCTACCGCTTTCGCCAGGGCCACGGACTGCTGTCCCATCGCAGCGCGGGTTTCCTCATCCAGAAACGGAGACGGTGCCTCCTCGACCACCTTTTGATTGCGCCGTTGGATGGAGCATTCTCTTTCGCCGAGGTAGATGCAGTTTCCATGGCTGTCAGCGAGCACCTGAATCTCGATATGCCGAGGTGACTGGATGAATTTCTCGATAAATATCCGATCATCACCAAAGGAGTTCATTGCCTCGGACCTGGCGCGCTCGAAGCCATCCTGCAGATCGGCCTGTTCGAACGCCACCCGCATCCCCTTGCCGCCACCGCCGGCAGAAGCTTTGATCATCACCGGATAGCCGATTTCGGCAGCAATGGCCGTTGCGTGATCGGCATCTTCGATCAATCCAATGTGGCCGGGAACGATGCTGACATTTGCCGCCTTGGCGAATTTCTTCGATTCGATCTTGTCGCCCATCGCTGTGATGGCGCGGGGTTTCGGGCCGATGAAGACAATCCCGTCGCCCTCCAGCGCTTCGCAAAAGGCGGCCCGTTCCGACAAAAACCCGTATCCCGGATGCACCGCTTCGGCTCCGGTCTGTTTTGCCGCGGCAATGATCTTTTCAGATAACAGGTAACTTTCTGCAGCCGGAGGCGGGCCGATATGGACAGCCTCATCAGCCATTTCAACGTGAACTGCATTGCGATCGGCGTCGGAGTAAACCGCGACTGTTGCAATCCCCATCTTGCGCGCGGACTTGATGATCCTGCAGGCAATTTCGCCGCGGTTTGCAATCAGTATCTTTTTGAACACGTGATCTCGCCTCCCAGAATCATTTTTGTTTTACGGACAGCACTTGCCACGCTCAAGCCGGACACATCAAGAATTCGGCGAGAAACGAGGCAGGCCGAAAAACCACACAAGGCCATTCACCAGCAGCATATTCGCAAGATCAGTCCAGGAGAGTAACCGAAGCCGTTTCGGTCCGGCGCTCTCGCCAGAACGTATAGAGGCCCGATCCAACAATGATCACAACACCAAACCATTTGGTCAGATCGGGGAAATTGCCGAAGATCAGCACACCAACTGCTGTTGCCGTCACGATCTCCAGATACTGGAACGGCGCCAACAACGAAGCCGGCGCCAGGCTCATCGCCCTGACGACGAGCAAATGTCCAACGGTTGCAATGATTCCGATCAACACCAGCAGTCCCCAGGTCTCACCTCGGACCGGAATCACAGCTGCCATGTCCTCCACACCGGCTGCTGTGCCGAAGACCATGGCAATGGCTGCCGTGAACACGCCACCAACACCAGCAACCATCTGCATTCCGGCCGGATTGTCATGGGACGACAGACTCCGGGTCAGCAAAAGATAGAATGCGTAAAAGCTGGCTGTCGCCACCGGCAAAAGCGATATCACTCCGAACACCGACCAACTCGGCTGGATCACAAATACCGCGCCGATAAAACCGACAATGACGGCAACCCGGCGGCGCCAACCGACGTGCTCCTTCAGGACAACCACGGATAAAGCTGTTAGAATCAGCGGTTCTATAAAGAAGACGGCAATGGCATCGGCGATCGGCATGTATTTGATCGCGGTGAAAAAACACAATGTCGCCGCTCCAAGCAACACGCCGCGCACAATGTTGCCTCCGAAGCGATAGGTTTTCAGCGCCGTCCAACCACCGGTTGCCAACAGCAGGACGACCATGAGCACGGTCTGAACAGAGAACCTTGCGAATACCACCTGTGCGGGCGGAATGTGATCAACTGTTGCAAGCCATTTGGCAACGGCATCCATCAAGGGCAGCATCAGAACTGCCGTCGCCATAATCAGCATTCCACGCACATGATCTGATCCCGCGCGTTGGTCGGGAGAGGCAATCTGCAAGGTGGTCTCCGTAAAATCTCAAGGCTGGGCCAGGTCGGAATTCCGGCGAAATCTCAGCTCGACCTTATCACTGATCGCGTCACCGCACCGTTCGTTCACTATCCGAGTTCGCGAATGTTGTTTCAAGGGTTGAAAGCCGGGCAATTTCCTGAAACGTTTGCGCTCTTTCGTGAGGGGAGATTTGCCGATGAAAACCAGAGCAGCAGTCGCATTCGAAGCCGGAAAACCACTGGAAATCGCCGAAGTCGATCTCGACGGCCCGCGCGAAGGCGAGGTTCTGGTCGAGGTGAAGGCCACCGGGATTTGTCATACCGACGAATTCACGCTGTCGGGTGCCGATCCCGAAGGTATCTTTCCCGCGATACTTGGCCATGAGGGCGCCGGTGTCGTGGTCGATACCGGCCCTGGAGTGACCAGCGTCAAAAAAGGCGACCATGTCATTCCGCTTTATACGCCTGAGTGCCGGCAGTGCGAATATTGCCTCAATCCAAAAACCAATCTGTGCCAGGCGATCCGCACGACGCAGGGCCAGGGCCTAATGCCGGACGGAACCAGCCGCTTCTCACTCGATGGCAAACCGATCTTCCACTACATGGGTACCTCGACGTTTGCCAACCACACTGTTTTGCCGGAGATAGCCCTGGCCAAGGTCAATCCGGACGCACCCTTCGACAAGATTTGCTATATCGGCTGTGGCGTGACCACTGGCATCGGTGCGGTGATCAACACGGCAAAAGTGGAACCGGGCTCGAATGTTGTTGTATTCGGCCTCGGTGGAATCGGGCTCAACGTTCTTCAGGGCGCCAGACTTGCCGGTGCGAATATGATCGTCGGCGTCGACATGAATCCATCAAAGAAGGAATGGGGCGAGAAATTCGGAATGACGCATTTCGTCAATCCGAACGATCACGGCGACGATCTGGTCAATCATCTTGTCGAACTGACCGGTGGCGGTGCGGACTATTCGTTCGAATGCATCGGCAATGTTAAGGTCATGCGCGCGGCGCTCGAATGCGCACACAAGGGCTGGGGCGAGAGCATCATTATTGGCGTTGCCGGCGCCGGCCAGGAAATCTCGACCCGTCCATTCCAGCTGGTTACCGGCCGCTCATGGCGTGGAACTGCATTTGGCGGCGCCCGGGGCCGCACCGATGTTCCCAAGATCGTCGACTGGTATATGGACGGCAAGATCCAGATCGATCCAATGATCACTCATGTGCTGCCTCTGGAAGACATCAACAAAGGCTTCGATCTCATGCATGAAGGCAAAAGCATCCGTGCAGTGGTACAGTTTTAACTGGAAGCACTCAGTCGAAGACAGCGGGTGACATTGACGAAAATTTGGGTGATGTGACCAGAAACATTGAGATATTCGTTGATGCGGACGCCTGCCCGGTGAAAGAGGAAATCAAGAAAGTCGCGGAGCGGCATGGATTGATTACCACCTTCGTCGCGAATGGAGGGCTGCGGCCCTCGAGAGACCCTCAAATCCGGACCGTAATTGTTCCGAGCGGACCCGACGAGGCTGACGACTGGATCGTCGACAACATCATGCAGAACGATATCGCAGTAACCGCCGACATACCGCTCGCACAACGCGTGGTCGCAAAGGGCGCCCTCGTGCTCAAGCCGAATGGGAAAGTGTTTTCGCCGGATAATATCGGCATGGCAGTCGCGATGCGCGACCTGAAACATGATCTTCGCGAAACCGGAGCCATCACCACGCACAATCCGACATTTTCCGGACGGGATCGATCGCAATTCCTGTCGGCAATGGATACGACTGTGCGCCGCTGCCTGAAAGCAATCACCAGAGAGAAATCATGAAAACCGTTTCCACATCCAAAGCCCATGGCGGTGTTCAGGGTGTTTACACACACCAATCCAAGACTTGTGACTGCGAGATGACATTTGCCGTCTATGCGCCGCCACAGGCGGCACAACAGCCCTGCCCCGTTGTCTGGTATTTGTCCGGCCTGACCTGCAGCCATGCCAACGTCATGGACAAAGGCGAATACCGACAGGCTGCAGCAGAACATGGCCTTATCATAGTCTGCCCCGATACAAGCCCGCGTGGAGAAAACGTCCCCGACGAGGCTGACAATTGGCAGTTCGGTTCGGGTGCCGGGTTTTACCTTGATGCCACTCAGGAACCGTGGCTGAAGAACTATCGCATGTACAGTTACCTTACCGAGGAGTTGCCGGCGATCATCGCTGAGGAATTCCCAGCGGACATGGAGCGGCAATCAATCTTCGGCCATTCAATGGGCGGACACGGCGCCATGACAATTGCGCTGAAAAATTCCGGGCGATACCGAAGTTGTTCGGCCTTTGCGCCGATCGTCAATCCGATGACAGCTGATTGGTCTTCCGGTGCCTTTGCACGCTATCTCGGTGATGACAGCGCAAATTGGCGCTCTTATGACGCTTGTGCATTGGTCGAAGATGGGTATCGGCTTGATATGTTTCTTCTGGATCAGGGCGATGCGGACGGGTTTCTGGAGACCGGACTGCGGCCCTGGCTTTTTGAAGAAGTGTGCAAGAAAGCAAATATTCCCCTGACATTGCGCATGCAGGAAGGGTATGACCACTCGTACAACTTCATCTCGACATTCATGGACGATCATCTTGCATGGCACGCAGAACGCCTTGCTGGGTGAACGGAAAGGCCCGATCAAACATGACACCGGCGAATATATATACTGAAGCACCTGACATGGACACGTTTGGTGGCAGGCTGTCGCGGGCGCGCGATGCGGCCGGCATCACACCGGCACAACTTGCCCGCCGACTCGGGGTCAAAACCCTGACGATCCAGGCATGGGAGTCGGACCGGTCGGAACCCCGCGCCAACCGTTTGACAATGCTCGCAGCTTTTCTCGGGGTTTCCCCAACCTGGCTACTCTCCGGTGTCGGGCAGGCCCCCGAAGAGGAAGTCCGGCTTTCAGCTATCCGCATCACTCAGGGACAGCTTGGCAAGCTGAAAGACATGCACGCCGCGATGGCAGAAGTCATCAGCAGCATAGAAGACGAATTGGCCCGGCTGTCGCGCACGCAATAAGTGCTGTAGGCACTGTCGTAAGGTCATAGACTCATAAAAAGGGTCGAAATGGCGTTGAAACTGC
>JAJFHT010000340.1 GCA_021775495.1 Hyphomicrobiales bacterium
GGATCAGTTTTTGACTGACTTCAATACGAGTCCGATTTTGTTCAACTTGGGATTCGAGCTGCAGGTTGGTTTTGGCGGGCAGCATGCATGACGCGACGTAACGTCCGGGATCATCGCCTATGGGACAGTTTCAGGGATATGACTGGCGCCGGCTCAGGATGGAGTCCCGATTTCATTTGGTCACAATCATCATTGGTGATAATATCGATTTAACATTGAAAAACGTGATAAAGTGGATTTGGGAGGATCAGATATGAAAAAACCGATCATTTTAGGCGCTGTGGCACTCGCAGCCAGCCTCTATGGTGCCGCTGCCGTCGCTGCACCATGCATGACCGTGACGTTGACCGGAACACAGGGCGGGCCGCCGATCTTCAAAGGACAGGCCGGCGCCGGCACACTGGTTCAATATGGCAATGACGAGAACAAATGCGGTGCCGTCAAAATGCAATTCGACACCGGACGAGGCACCACTTTGCGACTGTCTCAGCTTGGCGTGCCGGTCGGCAAGTTGAACGCCATTTTTTACACGCACATGCATTCCGACCACACCGAAGGCCTGGCGGACATGCTGCAATTGCGCTGGCATTTCGGCTCGAAAGGTCCGAAGGTCGACATCGTCTGCAGCGAAGACGCAAAATCGCCGCTGGGCCACACGCTGAGTTGCACGAAATTTGCCGCGCATATCGGCGACGCCCTGATTGAATCCGGCGAGATGGCGCAACGCTTGGCCGAAAACAAGGTCCGCCTGCCCGGCGGTCCGGCTGATCTGACCAATGTAAAAACCTTCAAACCCGGTGGAGAGCCGGTTGAAGTCTGGGCTTCCGGCGACGTCAAGGTTACCGCGATCGGATCGCGCCACATACCTGGCCACGCGTCTTACCGGGTCGATACGCCGGCCGGCAGCGTCGTCATTGGCGGCGACGCCGGCAACGACAAACCGAAACCGCCGCGCTCCTCCTCAACCTCCGAACAGGTCGAGAAACTGGCACAGGGTGCCGATGTCATTGTGCATTCGACCATTCATCCGGTCATGGGACCGGACAAGGACAGCGGCTTTCCGCCGCCGATCTATTTCAGGCAGAGCACCGCCTCCGATCTTGGTGCAATGGCCAAGCGTACCGGCGCCAAACACCTGATGCTGACACACCTGATTCCGCCAATGGGCGCTCCGAAACAGGGCCCCTACCCGATCCCCGGCGGCGCCTTGACGGAGAACGACTACAAACAGGCCGCCAAAGATGGTGGATTTGACGGAGACACCCTTGTCGGAACCGACTTGGCAACCCTGCGACTGCCGGCAAATTAACCAGCCGTAAACCCTGTTTCACCGGGCCGCCCGTCGCGGGCGGTCCAATTCGCCCGATTTGACTGGAAATTGGCCGTAAAAAACCGAAATAAGTTGTTATTACGGGGTGCAATTGGAAATTTTCCTGATAGTTTGCGCGCCAAGAGGCCCGTCAATCCGGCGCGCCGCGTATGATGCACCCCGAGCTCGCTTGAGCCGGTGCAAGCCAGAAGTCAGGAAAATAATTGCAGATTCTCGTCCGCGACAACAATGTCGAGCAAGCACTTCGTGTACTGAAAAAGAAAATGCAGCGGGAAGGTGTGTTCCGCGAAATGAAGGCAAGGCGCTCCTATGAGAAGCCTTCCGAAAAGCGTGCCCGCGAAAAGGCCGAGGCAATCCGCCGGACCCGCAAGGCAGCACGCAAACTGGCGCAGCGTGAAGGTCTGCTGCCGGGACCGAAAAAGAAAGTATTTACACGTGGCCCGGGTGCCGGATCAGGTCCGAGTTCCTGACCACAAAATTCTAGAGAAAGCCTTCCTGATTGAAAAACAATACTGATTGTGCTGCCGGGGAGTCCCCGCAAAGGGACGCGCGCAGCTGGGCAAAATTGCTGGCGGAATACAGACAGCCAAGCAATCTTAGAAGTGCAGTCGAATTCGCCATAACCATCGTGCCGCTCATTGGGCTTTGGCTGGTGATGTGGGCTGGGCTTGACCGTGGCTATTGGCTGACGCTGATTCTTGCGATTCCGGCCGGCGGTTTTCTGGTCCGCATGTTCATGATCCAGCATGATTGCAGCCATGGTTCGTTTTTCTCGGATCGTCGGGCCAATGACTGGACTGGCCGTTTGCTCGGCGTACTGACGCTGACACCTTATGCCTTCTGGCAGCGCACCCATACCCTGCATCATGCCGGATCCGGTAACCTCGACCATCGCGGTTTTGGCGATGTCGACACACTGACGGTCGCGGAATATCAGGCACGCCCTTTTTGGGGACGATTGAAATACCGGCTCTACCGGCATCCGTTGGTCATGTTCGGTGTCGGTCCGGCCTATCTGTTTCTCCTGCAGCATCGCCTGCCGGTTGGATTGATGCGGCGCGGCTGGCAGCCCTGGGCCAGCACCATGGGAACCAATGTCGCGATCCTGGCGATTGCTTCACTGCTGATCTGGCTGATCGGTTTTAAAACTTTCTTCCTTATTCAGCTGCCTATACTCCTCATTGCGGCAACAGCCGGTGTCTGGTTGTTTTTTGTGCAGCACCAGTTTGAGCACACCGTGTGGGAAAGCGGCGACAATTGGGACCGTCAGGAATCTGCGCTTCATGGCAGTTCCCATTACGACCTGCCGGCATTTTTGCGCTGGTTCACCGGCAATATCGGTGTGCATCATGTGCATCACCTGTGCAGCAAAATCCCGTTCTACCGCCTACAGCACGTGCTGCGCGATTATCCGGAACTGCGCGACATGGGCCGCCTCACCCTGCTTGAGAGCTTCAACTGCGTGCGGCTGGTTTTGTGGGACGAGACACAGCGCCGGCTGATTTCCTTCAAGGAAGCCCGCGCCGCCGCTTAGCAGCAAACGCGTTCGGGTCGCGGCATGCAAAGCCGACCGGATTTTGATGCTTCCGACCCGCTGACAAACCAAACTGTTGAGGTTTGTCCGATCGATCCTACCGCATCAGTTCCGGCAGCCAGACGCTGATTCCGGGAACCGCGGTCAGCAGAACGACCAGCAGGAACAGCACCCCGATAAAGTACACGACGGCACGGGATATCTCTTCCAAAGTGACCTTTGCGATCGGCATGGCGACAAACAGGTTCGCACCGAGTGGTGGTGTCAGAAACCCGATTTCCGAGGTGATCACCATAAGTATTCCGAAATGAATCGGGCTGACGCCAAGAGCGACAACAACCGGGAGCAGGATCGGGGTAAGCAGAATGATGGTTGCCAGGGTCTCCATGAAGGTCCCGACGATGATCAGGCCGATATTGATCACCATCAGAACGACGAACCAGTTGTCGGAAACGGCAAGCACGTAGGTGCTGAGCTGTTGCGGAATCTGGAACTGCGTCAGGATCCGGCCAAAAGTTCCGGCCAAGCCCACCATGATCGTGACAGTGCCACCCACCAGAACCGCCTGTAGCAATGCCCTGTAGATGCTCTGCCAGGTGAGTTCCCTGTACACAACGGCGCCGACGAACAACGCGTAGTTGACTGCGACGACCGATGCTTCCGTCGGTGTGAATACGCCGGAGTAGATCCCGCCAAGAACCACGACCGGCGCAAGCAATGCCCAGCGGGCATCGACGAGCGAGCGCAGAATCTCGCTGATCGTTGCAGCCCGCTCCCGGCCGAGGAAACCCTTGCGGCGACATATCCACCAGCTCGCAAATATCAATGTTGCGCCGACAATCAGCCCGGGCAGAATTCCTGCCGTAAACATTCCTGTGACGGAGACGTTCGCGACAACCGCGTAGATGATCATGGGATTGCTAGGCGGGATCATGATGCCCAGTGTGCCGCCGGTCGACGCAACGGCCCCTGCAAAGGGCCGACTGTAACCGTGGCGAATCATGGCAGGAATCATGATGCTGCCGATAGCGGCGACCGTCGCTGGCCCGGATCCGGACATTGCCGCGAAGAACATGCAGGATAGAATTGTAACGCAGGCAAATCCACCGGCAATATGCCCGATCAGCATCCCGGCGAAATCTGTCAGCCTCTTCGAGATGCCTCCAAATTCCATGAGATAACCGGCCAGCACGAAGAATGGCACTGCCATGAGCGGAAATTTGTCAGAAGCGCTGTACGCTGTCTGGGTCATGAAAACGCCCGGGATGTCATGCACATAGATTACGACAAGTGTTGCCGCCCCGAGCGCGTGTGCAATCGGCATCCCGAGTATAAGGAGCAAAGCGAAGGCTCCGAACAGAATGATGCTGACGTCAATGCTTGCCAGAAACTCAAACACCCTGGGAACCCTGTGATCCGTCGATATGGCGCATGACCAGCCTTACAGCCTGCAATCCAAAACTCAGCGGCATGATGAGATACGGCCAGAACATCGAGATTCCGGTCGCCCGTAGCCGAAACTCGACCTCCACGGTGCTCATCACGAGTTCATATCCATGCCAGGCCAACGCCAGGCAGAAAAACAAAAGCACTCCATCCCCTGCCAGCTCGGCGACCCAGCGAATGTTTTGAGGGAACAATTTCAGACCCGCGGTCACGCGAAAATGCAAGTGGCGGCGCATGCCCACCGCAGCGCCAAGGAAAATCACCCAGATGAACATCACCCGGGCTATTTCTTCCGTCCAGGAGAAGCCGAGTTCGAAAACAAAGCGCAGCACGATTTGTGCTGTCAACAGAATGCCCAGGACAACCGTCAAGCCCACGGCGAGATACTCTTCCGCCCGGTTCAGGTGTCGCAACATGTATCCCTCCAATGCACTTTCCAATTCCCCTCGATGTTGGAGCACCGGTCATCCGAAAGTCCGCCAGAACGCCACGATGCCGTCCGATGGTGGTCCAGTTTCCGTTAAAACGGCACGCCGGGCTGGCTCAAAAAGATAGCCGAGCACACTCCACAGCGCAATTTCTATATATCATATATCAAATACGCAGTAAGACGCACTCTTCTCGCTTCCCGTGTTCCATTGGTATGAATTCGGCGGTAGTGTTGCGCATTACAACCGGGATTTGGCCAGCAAACAGGATTGCGAATGAAATCTACGACCGATAATTTCGGCATGGTCGAGCGCAGTGAAACGCTGACCGAGCAAACCTATAGACGGCTTCGACATGCCTTGATGACCGGCAAACTCCCTCCCGGAGAGAAAGTCACCGGTCGGCGAATTGCCAAGGCTCTCGACGTCAGCCTGACCCCTGCTCGCGAGGCGATCGGACGTCTCGTCGCGGAAGGTGGTTTGGCGCCGGGACGCAACCAGGCCGCTCTTGTCCCGAGGCTGACCAAAGCAAGCTACAAGGAGATCATAAAAATCAGACTTTTGCTCGAAGGCCTGGCAGCAGAAAATTCCGTACCGAATTTCGATGCGAAGAAGATTTCAGAGCTTGAGAGTATTCAAAAAGACATTGAGCATTATACCGACCAGAAAGAATATCTGACCGTTCAGCAGAGAAACGCTGATTTTCATTTTCTCATATACCGGACATCGGAAATGCCGACCTTGATGTCGCTGATCGATGCGATGTGGCTTCGAACCGGCCCGACAATGTCCCTTCTGGCCCCCGAATACCAAATCTCGCGACAGGGCTCACGCAATCATCTTGATGCTTTGGAAGCCATTCGCAGCGGCGATGCGAAAGCGCTACGGCGCGCAATTGTTAAAGACCTGAAGGACGGGACGCGCTTTCTCGTACCCCTCCTGGCGGAGAATTGAGTCTTTCTCGAAATCTCCAGGGGGATAGATTCACCCGGTCGGGATTGCAACGTCCGATATTTGGCATATGATATATCAAAATGTTGACTAACCAGCCAAGCGGATGTTGAATGATGTCACAGGTCCACTCCGTCGGCGAAGTGCCCTCCCGGAGCACTCGTTTGCTGGTTCGGCCGGTTGAGGCGGCAAGGGCTCCGCATTCCGGTCGGGTCTACTCGGCAGCAGGGTCGTAAACAGTCTTGAGTAAGAAACCGCAATCGGAACCTTCGGACATCGTTGCCTCATCGCAACAGCATTATCAAATCGGCGTCGATGTCGGAGGCACGTTTACCGACATGGTTGTGGTCCGGCCTGACGCGCCGTTGCTGGTCGTCAAAGTTCCCTCGGTTCCATCGGATCCGGGGCAAGGAGTCATTGCGGCGTTGGACGAGGCTGCGGACCAGCTCGGACTACCCGCCCGGGACCTCCTGTCCGCCACCTCTCTGTTTGTTCACGGCACGACCGTGGGAACGAACACGCTGCTGGAACGCAAGGGCGCAAAAGTCGGCCTGCTGACAAGTGCTGGATTTCGCGACAGCTTGGAGATCAGGCGCGGATTCAGAACCGATCCGTGGGATCATCGCGCCGCCTTTTCGGAAGTTCTCGTTCCGCGCTATTTGCGTTTGCCGGTGTCCGGACGACTTGATCGATCCGGAAATGAAACAACACCTATCGCCGTCGAGGACGTGAAACGGGCAACCGAGCAGTTTACCGCGGAAGGTGTCGAGTCCATCGCGATCTGCCTCTACAACAGCTACCTTTCCGATATCCACGAAGACGAGGTTGCGCAAATAGCTGCGGAAAATTGGGACGGTGACTGGATTTCCGGTTCAAGTCGCCTGGCGCCGACGATCGGAGAATACGAAAGAAGTTCGACAGTCGTATTGAACGCCTACATCGCACCCAGAACGGTCCGCTATCTGAAACAGCTCGACGAGAAGCTGACCGAATTGGGTCTGCCGATACCCGTTCTGCTTATTCAGAACAATGGCGGCGCCATTTCGATACGGCAAATCGACGACCAGCCCGCGACCCTGCTGCTGTCTGGTCCGGCGGCCGGCGTGGGAGCTCTCAACTATTATTCGGCGGCGACCGATATCGACAATCTCATCTCCATGGAAATCGGCGGCACCAGCTGTGATGTGATACTGATGAGCAATGGCCATGCAGCCACAACCGAGCACCTGATCATCGACGGCTATCATCTGGCGATGCCGTCCATCGATGTTCATACGGTCGGAGCGGGTGGCGGAACCATTGCCGGCGTAGATGACGCAGGCATGATGTATGTCGGCCCCCAGGGAGCTGGCGCAAGGCCCGGGCCGGCCTGCTACGGTCTTGGCGGCGAAGATCCCACAATTACCGACGCCCATCTGGTTCTCGGGCGGCTGAGTTCCGACACATATGCCGGGGGATCGATGGCGATAGATCCGGATCTTGCAGTCGCGTCTATCGCCCGCAAGTTGGCGAAACCGCTGAAGATGTCGATCGAAAACGCTGCAATCGGCGTCATGCGACTGATGGATCAGAAACTGTTGCATGCCGTGCAGCAGATCAGCGTGGAAAGGGGGCACGACCCTTCCCGGTTTACCCTGGTTGCCGGTGGCGGGGCCGGCGCGCTTCACGCGACAGCAGTCGCGCGGCTGCTTGGCTGCAGGCAGGTCCATGTCCCGCGACTGGCCGGCGCGTTTTGCGCCGTGGGCATGCTGAACAGTGATGTCCGGCACGAGTATTTCCGGGTGTATTTTGCGCCGCTCGACGGCGCCGATCTGAAGGAGATTGGACAACAACTTGAGAAGCTGAGGAAGCAGGCGGAAAAAATGCTGAATGTCGAAGGCTTCTCAAAAGCCGACATGAGGTTCCATCCAGGGTGCAATTTGCGCTATCGCGGCCAGCAATGGGATGTCCAGGTCATGGCAGAAAGCACCACCTTCGACCCCGCCCAAATCAAGGCCAATTTCGAAATCGAGCACAAGCGCCTGTTCGGCCACATCCAGCCAGACGGTGTCATCGAATTCACCAAGTTGAGAATGGTCGCGACGGGTTTGGTCAAAACGTATCCCGATCCGAAATTCGACGACCGAAAGACTGAGGCGACGCCGGACGAAATCCGGTCGATCTGGATCGACGCCAAGAATGGCTGGGTGGACACTCCCGTCTATGACGGCGCACAATTGGGAGCCGGTGCGCAATTCGAAGGCCCGGCCCTGATCAATGAGAAAACCACGACAATTCTGATCGGCGCGGGAGACCGCTTCAGTGTCGAGCGTACTGGCGATTACATGATCCGGTTGGCTACGAATGACGGAAAGCAATGATGAAGGATGACAGATCCGACGCAGCGCGGGTTGACCCGGTAACACTGGCCCTTGTCCAGAATCGTCTCGACCATATTGCAATTCAGATGGGCTGGGTCATGATCCGTTCTGCCCGCAGTCCGATTTTCAATCAATCACACGATTTTTCATGCTTCATCACGGACAGCAGGGGAAATCTGATCTCGCAGGCCGACGGCATACCTATCCACACCGGCGGCGGCGGATTTGCGGTCAGAGCATTGCTTGAGAAATTTGGAGAGAACATCAATCCCGGCGACGTCTATCTGCTGAACGACCCCTACGAGGCAGGTGGCAATCACCTGCCGGATTACGTCATTGCCCGACCCGTGTTCGCCGATTCACAGCTGATCGCCTTTTCTTGCAACCGAGCTCATCAATCCGACATTGGCGGCGGCGCAGCCGGAACCTACAACCCAGAAGCCACCGAAATCTTCCATGAAGGCCTGCGGCTGCCGCCGCTCTACCTGGTCGAAAAAGGCAAGCTGAGAGAAGATCTGTGGCACCTGATTATGCTCAACACACGTTGCCCGGATCTGATGGATGGCGATCTGCGGGCAATGATGGGATCAACCGAAATCGGCGCGCAGCAAATCGGTTCGATTGCCACCCAGTTGGGGACGGAAGCAACGATCAGCTGCTTCGAAGGCATCCTCGATCATGCCGACCGGCTGATGCGGCGTGAAATTCTGTCCGTCCCCGACGGCGAATATTGCGGTGAAGAAAACTTCGACAATGACTGCTTCGAGGCCGTCAACGTGCCCATCAAGGTAAAGATCACGATCAGGAACGACACGCTGACAGTGGATTTTGCCGGAACAGGCGATCAGATCAAAGGCTTCAAGAATTCTTCCCTCGCTAACACCCACTCAGCCGTTTACACGGCTGTCGCCTCGTTCTTCGACCACGGCATTCCGCGAAACGAGGGCACTTTCCGTTGCATTGACATTAATGCGCCGTTGGGATCCGTCGTGAATGCCAGATTTCCCGCACCGGTGACAATGTGCACTGTTTTTCCGGCCTATGAGATCATCCACGCCTGCTGGTGGGCATTGGGAACCGCTGTCCCTGATCGCAATTGTGCAGGCTGGGGCAAGAGTTCCTTTCCGAACACCTCCGGCAAACGGGCCGACGGGACCACCTGGGTCATGTACAATTGGGGAGCTTTGTCTGGAGCCGGCGCTGTTAAAGGCCGTGATGGTTTCAATCAGATCGGCCCGCTCATAACCCTTGGCGGTCTGACGATCCCGAACGCCGAATCCTACGAGCGGCTTTATCCGGCCAGGGTTCTCCGACAGGAATTTCGGTGTGATACCGCTGGGGCAGGACAATACCGCGGCGGTTCGGGCGTCGACTATGAAGTCGCATTCGAGGAACCGATCGAACATTCCTTTCGGGCGGAGGGACTTGCGCGAGATACCGGCCGTGGTGTCGAAGGTGGTCATGACGGACTGCGAGGCTATGCCAGGGTCATTCCGGGGGGCGATCGGCAAAATCCGGTTACACCACCCGATTACGGGCTGTGGAAATGCCAACCCGGCGAACTGCACATCAACTCGCCAGCCGGCGGAGGCTTTGGCGATCCGATGATGCGTGATCCCGAATTGGTATTGCGGGACGTGCGAGATCAGATCGTCAGCGCCGCCGCGGCCCGGCAGATCTACGGTGTCGCGCTTACCGAGGATGGATGCTCGATCGACACGGCCACGACAGCCGGTCTCAGAGTTCGGCGGGAAACGATGAACTCCAGCCCGTCTTGAGCCCTAACGCTGCGCCAACCGCCCAAGCGTCGGCATTGACCAGTGATCGTGCCGAACTCGGGCGCGTCACCCTTTCATGGCACCCGACAAACAGGCCTCGAACGCATCGGCCACCTGATCGACATCCTTGTCGTTCAGACAGAGTGGCGGTACCAGACGAAGAACATTTCGGTCTGGTCCGGATTTCGACACCACGACACGGTGTTGCCGGGTTTGCTCGAATACCGCTGCTGTCAGTTCCGGATCGGGCTCTTTCGTCTTCCTGTCCTTGACGAACTCGATGGCCAGCATCAGCCCCTTTCCCCTGACATCACCGATCCCCGCGTGACGCTGTTTCAGGTCGCCCAGACGGTCGAGCAGTCTCCCGCCGACTTCAAGCGCGTTTTTCTGCAGATTTTCCTCGCGGAGGAGTCTCAGCACTTCACGGGCAGCAGCGCAGGAAACTGGATTGGATCCGTAGGTGTGGAACATGAACTTGTCGGCCATCGCCTCGGCGATCTCCCGTTTGGCGACCACGGCTCCGATTGGATACCCGTTGCCGATTCCCTTGGCGAGAACACAAATATCCGGAACCACATCATGTGATTCGAACGCCCAGAACGATTCACCGGTTCGCCCCACGCCCGACTGAACCTCGTCGATCACCATCACGCCACCGGCCGCCCTCACCCGTTCGGCCGCACCTTTCAGGTAGCCTGCAGGCATTTCGACGATACCGGTATATCCTTGGATGGTCTCGGCAATCATTCCCGCAATTCTGCCAGGTGTGGAAACCTTGATGGCCGCTTCGATGGCATCAAGATAGGAATCGATTTTGTTTCCGAATGCGCCCCGGTAGAGGTTGGGTTCAGGTACGAAGGATATGCCGGGAACCTGCACGACATTCTGCCGAAATCCGGCAATCCCGGTCAGCGCCTGAGCGCCGGCGGTCGGGCCGTGATAGGCATTGTGAAGAGACAGGAACTCTGTCTGACCGGTATGAGCCCGCGCCATCATCAGGGCGAGATCCACCGCTTCAGAACCCGAATTGGTCAGATGAACGACCCAGTCATGGCCCTTGGGAAAGGTCGCAGCCAGTTCTTCCGCATAGTGCAGCGGAACCGGATGGTAAAACATGGTCGTGCAGTGAGGCAGTTCATCCGCCTGTGCGCTTGCCGCCTTGGCAACAGCGCTGTTGGCGTGTCCGACAGAGATGCACACGTTCATTCCGAGCAGGTCGATGTATTTGTTCCCAGCCTCGTCCCACAGATACTGGCCTCGGCCGCGGCGAAAACTGATCGGTTCTGCGAAGGGTACGAATTTTTTCAGTCCGGGCGAAAAATACTGGTCGCGCCGCCGCGCCATTCCGGCCAATGACCAGTCGGTCTCCGCGAGTGTCATTTTCGAACCCTCACGCGATAACTCCGGACAATTTCAACATTGCTCCGCTCTTTTCCTTTCGATCGCACCGAGACGGCCAACATGGTCGAAAACAGCTCTAATAGACGGCCTCGAGCCTTGAAGAAGATCCATTGTTATCGCCGCGCACCTGTTCGACGGCCGTGGCAAGGTCGGCCAGATACTCCTCCCGTGCAGGGTCATGGAACATCGACATCATCGCGTGCAGGCCTCTGGGCGATTTGGTAAGGCCCGGCACCCAGCCGTCCTCCCGCAACCGTTCGGCGACTGAATAGATATCCACATCATGCGACGAGAAATTAATGATGGTCGCGTCCGGCCGGGCAATCATGAAAAGGCCCTCTATGGATTCGATCCCCTCCACATATTTGTCGATCATTGCCCCGAGATTCCTGGCCACTTCAGTGAATCCTGAACTGCCGAGATGATTAAGCACGCCCCAAGACCCGGCAATGGCACCACCCG
>JAJFHT010000035.1 GCA_021775495.1 Hyphomicrobiales bacterium
ATTGCTGACGGCAAGAGCCGCAACGAACAGGGACTTTGCCGCAGGTGCAATAGTCCGTCCGGGAGGAAAATGTATGGGTTGGACAATCGGCGTCGATGTTGGAGGCACGTTTACCGATTTCTACGCGGCCAACAACGAAGCGGGCGTGTTCCATGTCGGAAAAACACCTTCGACACCGGCAAATCCGGCGGATGCCATTCTCAACGGGCTTGTTGCTCTGTGCGAGCAACATGACATTCCTCTCAGTGACATCGAACGGCTGTCACATGGGACAACCGTCGGCACCAACGCTCTTATCCAGAGGACCGGCAGCCGCGTCGCGCTGATCACCACGGAAGGGTTCCGGGATCTGCTGGAAATCGGCCGGCAGACACGGCCGCACATGTATGACCTCTTCAAGGACCATCCCGCGCCGCTGGTCGATCGGCAACACCGCATCGAATTATCCGAACGCATCGGTGCCGCCGGAGAAGTCGTGCGCGCGCCGCATGCAAACGAAATCGCCGCGGCGGTGGATGAGGCAATCGCAGCCGGTGCAGCCGCTTGTGCGGTTGGGTTTCTGTTCGCGTTTCGAAATCCCGAACACGAGCAGCAGGTCGCGGCCGTCTTGCGCGAACGGGCGCCTGATATCGCAATCTCACTGTCGTCGGAGGTCCAGCCGGAGTTTCGCGAATATGAACGTTTGTCGACGACCGTTCTGAACGCCTATCTGCAACCGGTTCTGGGAGAATATCTGCAGACGCTGGAGCGCGGCGTCGCAGAACGCGCGCCTGCCGCAACACTAGGTATCAACCAGTCCAGCGGTGGTCTGATGTCGCCGCAACGGGCGCGCGACTTTCCGGTTCGAACCGCGCTTTCGGGTCCTGCAGCCGGCGCGGTCGGTGCTGCCCATGCCGCACGCCAGACCGGACGGCGCAACATCATCACGCTCGATATGGGCGGCACCAGCGCGGACGTTGCGCTGATCCGCGATTACAAGGTTGACCTGGCGTTCGACCGCGATGTTGCCGGGTTTCCGATCCGGCTGCCCTGTGTCGATGTCGAGACCGTCGGAGCGGGGGGTGGGTCGATTGCCTGGTTCGACCGCGACGGGCTGCTGAAAGCCGGACCGGTCAGCGCTGGCGCCGATCCCGGCCCGGCCTGTTATGGCCGCGGCGGAGACCGTCCGACCGTGACCGATGCAAATCTGCTGCTGGGCCGGTTGTCACCGCGCGGGCTGCTGGACGGCGATATGGGGCTCGATCCGGAATTGTCGCGCGAAGCCTACCTGCCGATCGCGGATCAACTGGGATTCACTCCGGAACGGACCGCGCACGGTGTGCTCGGTATCGTCGTTGCCAATATGGTGCGGACAATTCGGACCATTTCCGTCGAGCGGGGACATGATCCGCGTGATTTCGTGCTGATGCCGTTCGGCGGTGCCGGCCCGCTGCATGCCCGCGATGTGGCCGTGAGCCTCGGCATGGATGAGATGGTGGTTCCGGCAGCGCCGGGAATTGTCTGCGCGCAGGGGCTGCTGGTCTCCGACCTGAAAGAGGACTTCGTTGCCAGCCGGCGGTTTGGCCTTGATGACCAAGGTGTGGAACTGCTTGGCCAGGCGCTGAACGATCTGTCGATACGCGCCGGCAAATGGTTCGAGGACGAAAAGGCTCCGGACCACGGGCGACATCTGGAACTGGTGGTCGACGCCCGTTATGTCGGGCAGAATTTCGAGCTGGCCGTGCCTGTCGCCGGCGGAGTGACATTGGGTGCTGGCGATCTGCCGGATGCTGTTCACATGCATGCCAGGTTCTGTGACGCGCACGAGACCGCCTACGGATATGCCAGTGCCGATGATCCGGTCGAGATCGTCAATGTCCGTCTTTCGGCACGAGCCCGACTGCATCGAGATGAAGAAAAACCAATCGCTGAATCGGACACGTCCGCACCGCATCCACGAGGGCAGCGCGCGGTCTTCTTTGATGCTGATGAGGCGGTTCATTCAAATGTCTACTCGAGAGCAGAACTGAAGCCCGGTCAAAGCGTCATCGGTCCGGCAATCATCGAGCAGCTCGACACGACGACACCGGTCTACCCCGGTGACCGTGCCGACGTGACGAAGGACGGGCACTTGATCATACGGATCGGCGTGGAGAAAACATCATGAATATCGAGAGGCCAATCCTCGACCCGATCAAGCTGGAGATCATCGCCAACGGATTGCGTTCGATAGCCGACGAATGTTTCGTCGCGCTGATGCGTTCGTCCTATTCGACCAATATCAAGGAGCGGCGCGATCACTCCATCGCCATTGTCGACAGGGAAGGACGCCTGGTGATGCAGGCGGCGCTGACCTTGCCGATCCACATCGCCTCGATGGGCGGACTGATGCGCTGCGTGCTGGACAAATACGGCGACGATATCGAGGAGGGCGATATCTTTATCGCCAATGATCCTCATACGGCAGGTGGCACGCATTTGCCCGACATCAATTATGCCATGCCGATTTTCGTCGAAGGCGAACTGGTGGCATTCATCTGCAACATCGCTCACCACGCCGATATTGGTGGCATGGTGCCCGGATCGATGGCCGGCGGCATGTCCGAAATCTATCAAGAAGGCTTGAGGATCCCGGTCATCAAGCTGTTTCGCCGCGGCGAGCTGCAGAACGACATCATGGAACTGCTGATGCTGAATGTCCGGGTGCCGGAAGAACGGCGCGGCGATCACAATGCCCAAATCGCCTCCTGCAGGCTGGGTGCTCGTCGTTTCAGGGAAGTCGTCGACGTTCACGGCCTGGCAAATGTGCTGACCTCGTTTGACGAGATCATTTCCCGCACGGCGCAACGCATGCGGATGGCGATTTCAGAAATCCCGGACGGTACCTATGATTTCGAGGATTTCATGGATGGTGACGGCATCGAGACGTTCGACATTCCGATCCGCCTCTCCTTGACCGTCAAGGGCGACCATATCCATCTGGATTTCACTGGCACCAGCCCACAGGTGGCAGGCAATATCAACACCACACTGAACGCGGTTCAGGCCAGCGTCGGTTATGCACTGATCGCGGTGCTGGATTCCGATCTGCCGAGCAATCAGGGCGTTCTGGATGTTATCGAAATCACATTGGAACCGGGAACTTTGCTCAATTCGGTTTTTCCGGCACCTGTAGCGGCGCGGGCGCATGCCTGCCAGCGGGCAATCGATGTCGTGCTCGGAGCTCTTTCTCAGGCCCTGCCCGACAGGGTGATTGCGGCAGCTAACGGTGCCAATACGACGGCGGTTTTTTCCGGTGTCGATCCCAGAACAGGCAAGCCTTATCTTTATCTCGAAACACTCGGCGGCGGCATGGGCGCGCGGTCGCACAAGGACGGCAAGGACGGGGTGCAGGTCGGCATCACCAACACGTCCAATCTTCCCGTCGAATCGATCGAGCAGGAATATCCACTGCGCGTGGAGGAATACAGTTTTGTCGAGGATTCCGGCGGTGCCGGAAAATTTCGCGGCGGCATGGGCCTTCGCAGGGTCGTGACACCGGTCGGTCACGAGTGCGTCTTCAATGGTGCCGGAGAACGCTTCCGTTATCAGCCGTGGGGGCTTTTCGGCGGCGAAGCAGGTGGTTCGGGCCAGTTCCGTATTCGAGACGGCGAAGGCGAACGGCGGCTGGATGACAAGCCTGGCGAGGTGCAGATCGGGCCGGAGAACCGGATCGTGATCGAGACCCCGGGCGCCGGAGGTTACGGAGCGCCGGGCGAGCGGGCGGCGAGCGCGGTCGACGAGGACCGAAGCAGCGGAAAGTTCTCCCATTCCTTCATCAAGCGCCACTATGCCGGCGTAAAAAGCGAAAGGTAGTCACATGCGGGTCTACTCAATGGTGCGGCCGAAGCAATTGAGCGAAATGCCGGATGCAATCGCCCGAGCCGAGAAACTTGGCTACGACGGCACCACATTGCTGGAACTGACGGTGCCGCCGACACTTTCGGCAACTGCAGGCGCTGTGGTGACCAGCAAGGTCAATCTGATGACCGGTGTCTTTGTCGCGTTTCCACGCAGTCCGATGGCGACCGCCTATGATGCATGGTCGATCCAGGAATTGTCCGGCGGCCGGTTCCAGCTCGGGATTGGCACCCAGATAAAGGCACATCTGACGCGGCGTTTCGGAATGGAGCATCTGCCGCCGGTCAAGCGGATGCGAGACTATATTCTGGCGCTGCATGCGATCTGGGATTGCTGGCAGGACGGCAAACGGCTGGACTACCAGGGCGAATATTACAAACACGACCTGATGATCCCCTACTACAATCCCGGCCCGTTGAGCGTGAAGCGTCCGGAAATCCATCTTGCGGCGATCAACAAACTGATGTGCCGCCTGTGCGGCGAACTGGCCGACGGACATCTGCCGGGAGACCCGATCACCTACAAGTGGCATGAGGAGGTGATGTTGCCGAACCTGGAAATCGGTGCGGAGCGGGCCGGCCGGACACTGAAAGATCTGGATCTGGGGGGGTACGGGTTTATTGGCTGCGCTTCGAGCGATGATGGGATCGACCGGATGCGCAGTGGCCTGAAGGAACGCGTGGCGCTTTACGCTTCGACCCCGGAATATGAAAAAATGCTCGATATGCATGGCTGGGATGTCAACCTGTCGGATTTCATCGACATGGCCCGCCAGCAGAAATGGAAGGAAATGGGCAACCTCGTTTCGGACGACATGCTTGATGCCTATGCGGTTGTCGCCAAGCCGCAAGATCTGCCGGGGGCGCTGAAAAAACGTTTTGGCGGCCATGTGAATCGCATCCAGATCGACGAATCCTGGTTTGACGGCCTGTCGGATGAAGACATCTCGGCACTGGTGGCCAAGATCAAACAGATATGACGTCCTGGATATGAACAAAGACGTCCAACTCGATATATCAACCAGCGGCCGCGATTTCATCGCGGAGGAATGGACCCGGTTGTGTAACCGGAACCCGGAAGAACTGGCCGTTGCCGAACCTGACCGGGAAGTGACGGTTGGCGAATTGATCGCGCAGTCGCGGGCGCGTGCCGGCCAGTTGATCGCGCAAGGGGTCGAACCGGGCAGTCGCGTTATTGTTGCCAGGCCCAATTCCATCGAATTCGTCGTCGATTATCTGGCAATCCGCCTGTGTGGCGGGGTTCTGGTCAATCTGCCGTGGTCAGCGGGAACCAGTATCACCGAGCTTGCACAAATCCTCGATGCCCCATGTGTCATTCTCGCCGAGCATCTGGTAGGTGAAAATCCGTTGTTCGAGCGATTGCGGGACCGCCGGTTCCGACCCGACGAAGCGGCGCCAATCGGCCCCTCCGAACCGATTTCACGGCCGGCCGATGAAATTGTCTGGCTGGCCTGCACATCCGGTACGACCGGAACACCGAAAGCAGCCATGCACACGGCCGCGACGCTTGAACGCCAAACCGAGGTGTTTGCGCAGCATTTCGAGCTTGGCAAGGATGATCCGATCCTCGTCTCCTCGCCAGTCGGTCATGCCGTGGCGTTGCTGTTCGGTGTGCGCATGTCATTGATGCTCAACTCGGTCATGGTTCTGGTGCCCCGCTGGCGGATCGCGACGGCCGTCGACCTGATCGAACGATATGGCTGCTCCTATACGGTTGCACCGACGCCATTCCTCACCGACATG
>JAJFHT010000341.1 GCA_021775495.1 Hyphomicrobiales bacterium
TCAAGAGCTTGCAACGCTGTAGCCGGGCAAATTGATCATATCCGCAGGACGATGAAACTGCTGCAATCTGCAGCGTCAAAGCGCTTGAATGGGCGGCCAGCCCATTCTGCGCGCTTTTCCTCGCATATTCTTGCAGTTTCAGCGCCATTGCGAACCTGTTTGTGAGTCTATGACCTAATGCTCGGCGGTGGAGCGGTATTCGCAGACCATGCGCTCGGCGTCCTCGACCTGGTCGGGTTCCATCCGCTTGACGAGCTTGAGGCAATAATCAATCGCCCGTTCGACGCCGCCTTCCGCCGCCAGGCTGAACCACATATAGGCCTGCATATCACCCTGGCGAACACCCTTGCCGAGAGCAAAGGCAACACCCAGGTTGAGTTGCGCGCCGCTGTGTCCCTGACGGGCCGCACGGCGCAGCCATTTGACCCCTTCGCGGTGGTCGCGCGGAACTCCGGTGCCCCTGATATGCGCAAGACCGAGTGTGAATTGCGCAGACGGATTGCCATGAACGGCGCGCCGCCATAGCCTGGCCGATCTTGTGAATGGATTGCGCGGTTGAACTTCTTCGGATCTGATATCCGGAAGTGTGAGAATTGGAACCCCGGTTATGGTGGACGCCTGTATCTGCCGCATCACAAACCCCTTTCCCCCAAAGAGGCGTTAAGGGTTGCTTCAATATGGTTAACAAAAGGTTAACGCCCGATGTCCCGTATCGGGATCAGGTTCCGCCAAACCTGCCGTCTTCACCGCGCCAGACAGGGTTGCTCCAGGCGCGCTTGCCGTTGCGGTCGATCAGCGACACCCGTGCCCATGGTGATTCCTTGAGCCGGGACAACGGTATTTTTGTCCGGGTCAGGCTTTCCCCATGCACCGCAAGCGCGGAGAAACCGTGGCCCTGCAGAACAACTGATTTCACTGCGGAACTGTCAATTACAACGTGAGTGTCGTGCCACTCGATGGCGTGAAAATCGGGCCCCTGGCTGGAATAGTGGCGCCCGGCCTTCAAAGCCTCAAGCAGAGCTTCTGGCGTATTGCTTGCTGCCTTGACCATCACCCAGCCGCCAAAATGGTCGGGCTCGGAAAAATGCGCGTCGTCGGTCGCACAGACGTCAATCTTCCGGCCTTCCGACAATAAAAGGTCGAGCGTCAGGAACCCCTCGCCGCGGTCGCAGCCGGCAAAACAGCCGTGATTGTACACCTCCACCGCATGCGCAGCCTCGATCGACCGGGCGTCCGCCTCGGTCATTCCGGACCAGTGCGGATGGGCAATGGCGACGAAGGCACCGGCCTCGCGGGCACGACGGGCAATTTCCGGGCCTGATTCCTGATCCTTGTGGGCGGTGAAAACGGGCGCATCGGGCGGAGCGAAATCGTCCGGCAGACCAACGGCAAGAATATGCCAGATTTCACCGTTCTGCATCGCGCCGGAATGAAGCTCGGCCCCCAGGATCGTGGTGAAACCGTCATCCCTGTACTGGGTTGTGTCGGTTATCGGGTAATCGAACAGACCGACGAAATGATCGGTCATGGCGATAAAGTCATAGCCTTCGGCGCGGTATCGCCGGCATACTTCCTCGGCGCTCAATACACCATCGGAGCGGGTGCAGTGGGTGTGCAGATTGCCGCGGTAGAAGCGGCCCGGCGCGTTGAACATGTGATCGGTCATGCCTGGTTCCATCCCGTTCGGAAAGACCCGTTGTGATCGGCACATGTGGCGGTCCCATGACCCGTCCAATCAGGCGGCAACGGTCTTCTGCCGCCGCCAAATATGCGTTGATGATCCGGGGATCAACAAGTTTTTTCCGCATGGCGGAATTCCGCCTTCGGACCCCAGGATCAGGACCCTAGCACACCTGCACTATCGGCTCCGCCATGGCGGCCCCGTGCGTTCTCTGAAATACTTCGGAAATGACAGGGACCGGCACACATTCCGATACGCAGGACGCCGCGTGGCTTCGCGCCCGAACGACAGAACTACTGCTCGATGTCGGAATGTTTCCCTTTGCCATGCATCTGCTGGCCCTTGCCCTTTTGATCCTCGTGCTGCAGCCGGGCCTGGCGGGTCTGATGTGGGCCGTTGGACTGACTGGTTGCATTCTGTTCCAGATCGCCCTGCTCAGAAGCAGGTTCGAGCGTCCCTTGTCCATCGAGACGGCCGGTTCCGTCATTCGTCGCTTTACCGGCACGGCGCTGGCCGTCGCGCTGTTCTGGGGCGTGGCCGGCTTCGTGCTGGTGCCCGCTCATGATGCCGTAAGCCTGTTGTTTCTGTCCTTTGTCGTCGGCGGCATGGCGATGAGCGTCGTCGCCACCCAGCATATGGCGCTGACCGCCTGTATGGTCAGCATCTGGGTCGGTTTACCACCGCTGGCCCTTCGCTATGCCCTGTCGGACCTGCCCTTCGCTCTTCCCTCGGCCGTTCTGCTGCTGCTTTATGCCGTCGTACTGACAAACCTGGCTCTGCGGCTGCACCGGTTCAGTCTGAAGACCTTCCGCCTCCAACTGGACCAGCAGCGGCTGTTGAACGAACTTTCCGAACAGGCCGGCGCGCTGGAGACTGCCCGCACCGAAGCCGACCGGGCCAATGACGCCAAGTCGCGCTTTCTTGCACAGGCCAGCCATGATCTGCGCCAACCGTTGCATGCGATCAGCCTGTTTGTGGAATCACTGCCCGGCGCCAGAAACGCCACCGAGCGAAACGACATCATGAACCGGGTGCGTCAATCCCTCGACGTGCTGACCAAGCTGTTTGATTCCCTGCTTGACGTAACCCTGCTCGACACCGGCGGCATCGAAGTGCGGCGCATCGTTTTCCGACCCGGCGATCTGATTGCAGAGGTGATCCGTGATTTCGGCCTGGTTGCCGAGGCCTGTCAGGTGGAATTGCGCCAGGTGCGCAGTACATGCGCCGTCGAAAGCGATCCCGTACTGGTGCGGCGAATGCTGCAGAACCTGATCTCGAACGCCATCCGCCACTCGGAGGGTGGCAAGGTGCTGATTGGATGCCGGCCGAGAAACGGAACCATCACAATTGTTGTCGCCGACACGGGTCCAGGCATCGAAACCCAGGACCAGAAGCGCATTTTTTCGGAGTTTGAGCGGCTCGATACCGCACGTATGGGCGCATCAGCAACACCGGGCCTTGGGCTCGGCCTGTCGATCGTGACCCGGATCGCGAAGGAACTCGAGCTCAATGTCCGGCTGACATCGGAAGCCGGACGCGGATCGGTATTCAGCGTGGAAAGCCTGCCCGTTGCCGCCGCCAGCCGGGTTGAACAATTGACTCAACCCGCCACCGCCGGTCCAGCGGTTTCAAATGCAGCGGTGTTCGTACTCGATGATGATGCCGAAACAGTGAATGCGACGCGGTTACTGCTTGAACGCTGGGGCTACAAGGCTGAGTCGTCACAAGACTGGCGCGATCTGCTGGAAGCCCACCCGGATGTGGTGATCTGCGACTACGAGATCAGTCCCAGCAAGACCGGGTTGGACGTTCTCGATGAACTTGCCCAAAAAAACGGCGCGCCTGTCCCAGCCATCCTCATATCGGGGCATACATCGACCGCCTTGCGCAAGCACGCTGCTGAGCGCGGAATCCCGCTACTTCACAAGCCGATCCGACCGGTGCAATTGCGCTCCGCCCTGCTCAATGCCCTGGTCGGTCACGAAAATCCGCGGGATGCAGCAAAGGATGCGGCCGCCGCACGGCTTGGCAGCGACAAGGTACGCAGTACCGCGGAGACGTGAATCCGCACTGTATAGGGCGAGATTTCCAGTTCGCGCGCGATTTCCTTGTTGGAAAGGCCCTGCGCCATGAAACGCAGCACATCGAGCTGACGGTTGGTCAGACTGCCGAGGCCGTCCTTCTGATTGCCGACCGGCACGCCGCCAGAGGCCCGCAGGACCACCGTTTCGCCATCCATGACCGCATTCAATGCTGCCGCCATATCGTCCGGTCGTGCGGTCTTTGATACGAAACCGTTTGCCCCGGCCTCCATTACCGCGTCGATCATCCGATTGTCATGCACCATGGAAACGGCAACGATCGGCGTAACCGGAAGACTTCGGCGCAGGCCGGCAAAATCCCGGACCGCGTCAAATCCGGGAAACAAAAGGTCGAGTAAGATCAGGTCGGGAGTGTCACCCTCCCCGATCGACCGGGTCAAACCGGCGCGATCTCCGGCTTCGACAATTTCGGCACCGGCAAAAAGATTGCGCATCATCACCGACATTCCACTTCGGAACACCGGATGATCATCTACCAGCAATATTCTCATATCGGATGCCCAACTCAAAAAGATGCAGTCGGAACGAAGCTTTCGCAATCATCAAACTGCCAGGCTATCAATACCGCAACTAGCACATGTGTGCGAGTTGAGGCCAAATTCGCCCACCGCTAGCATTGACGCAGGGTCAGGGGGTTCAGCGCCTCAGTGAGAATTGGGGCGTTTTGCGGTTTCCTAGGCGGTTGGTCTTGTCGGCGGTATTGTTGTGCCGGTGTTTGACGGACCGGTTGGGGATGGGAAACCGCAAATCCCCTGATCAGCGTTTCTTGCCCGATTTCAGTCTGGAACACACGATGAATACACGCATTTTCTTTTTCTCCGCTCTGGTTGCAAGTGTCGTGTCGATTGAGCCAGCCGTGGCGGCCAATCCCGTTCTGCACCCGGTTGAAGCGGTGTGCATCCGCTTTGACATGAAAGGGCAGTTGATGAACGGCACGACATTGCGCTGTCATCGCAAAAACGGGTTCGAGCAGTTCGAAGTCCAGGATATTGAGATGGGCATCGGCAATATCAAACAAAAACAGAAACAACACACGATCACCATCGGCGATACGGTTTACGCCATCGATACCGCAACAATGACCGGCACCAAAACCATCAACCCGATGTACGAGACAATCGTTGGCGCAATGAAAGGCCGTTCACCGGAGGAATTTGGCCGAACTTTCATGGCATCAATGGGATTTGCACCGACGGGTGAACGCAAAACCGTCGCCGGAATTGAATGCGAGGTCTACAGCTCGTCCGGCCTCGGCAGCAATTGTGTATCGGCTGACGGGCTGACGCTGGAACAGGATGCCCTTGGCAACAAGATGACTGCTGTCGAAGTCAGCTATGACGGAGGCAGTGACGACAATTATCGGCTATTTGAGAAGATCGAAATCCGCCAGGGGCCGGATCTTTCGAATGGCCTGAATATC
>JAJFHT010000342.1 GCA_021775495.1 Hyphomicrobiales bacterium
TCCTTGCGGGCGCGGCTGGAATCGGCGACCAGCGCGGCCGGATCACCAGCACGGCGACCGGTGATGCGCACTTCGAAATCCCGTTTGGCCACACGCTTGACGCTGTCGACGACTTCCAGAACGCTGTAACCGCGGCCATAACCGCAATTGGCGACCAGGCTGTCGCCGCCCTTGCGCAGCCGCTCCAGTGCAAGGCGATGCGCCGCCACCAGATCGCTGACATGGATATAGTCGCGGACACCGGTGCCATCCGGCGTCGGAAAATCCTCTCCGAAGACTTCCATGTATGGCCGTTTGCCCAATGCGGCCTGGCTTGCCACCTTGATCAGATGGGTCGCGCTGGCCGACGACTGCCCGGTCCGGCCGGCAGGATCGGCACCGGCAACGTTGAAATAGCGCAGGGCTGTGTAGGTCAGATCGTGCGCGGCGGCGGCATCGCGCAACATCCATTCGGTCATCAGCTTTGAAACGCCATAGGGCGAGTCCGGGACAAGGTCCGCGCCTTCACTGATCAGGTCGGCGCCAGCTGAGCCATAGACAGCCGCAGTGGAGGAAAAAATCATGTGCGGCACACCGCATTTGACCGCCGTTTCGATCAGCGTGCGCGATTTGCAGCTGTTGTTCTCGTAGTAACCGAGCGGATCGGTTACCGATTCGGGCACGACAATCGAACCGGCAAAATGAATGATCGCATCGACATCGTGCTGTTTGATCGTCGCGGCGACCAGTTCCGCGTCGGCTATGTCGCCGACCACCAGAACGGCCTCGGGCGCGACCGCCCATTCAAATCCGGTCGACAGCCGGTCGACGACAACAACGTCTTCGCCGGCATCGAGAAGTTCCCACACCATATGGCTGCCGATATAGCCGGCCCCGCCTGTCACCAGAACGGCCATGGTCCAATCCCTGTTGTGAGCATTGTTTCAACTTGTAGCTTTCAATGCCTAACAAATTGTAGCCTAGGGTCAGGACACACGCACAAAGGACCATCACGCAGCTTTGAACCGACGTGAAACAGGTGTCGGACCGGCCGGGAAACGCAACCGCCCAGTTGCGGAATTCGCAAACCGGAGTGTTGCTTGTTGAAGCGGCATCACCAATGATAACAACAGATTATGGGCATTGGACCACGAAGCTTCTGTCAATTGACCTTGGTCAAAGACGGCATCAGAAATGCACGTCATATGCAAATCCAAAGGCCGCCTGCACGAAACCCCGCCAACGTGGCAATATGCCCGTCAACTTGCAATGGACTTGGGTTTCGTCAAAGGTTATCGAAGCGCGGTCGATGCGTTCAGGAGCGGGTTGAAACATAGATGAATTACCAACGATTTTTCGAAGACGCGATCTCACAGGTCCACGCTGAAAAACGCTATCGCGTTTTTGCCAATCTTGAGCGCATAGCCGGCCGCTTCCCGCGAGCCGTCTGGCGGGCCAACGGGACAGCGAGTGAAATCACCGTCTGGTGTTCCAACGATTATCTGTGCATGGGCCAGCACCCCGACGTCATAACCGCCATGCAGCAAGCTGCCGGGCGCATGGGAACCGGAGCCGGGGGAACCCGCAATATTTCCGGCACCAACCACCCGCTGGTCGAGCTCGAGATTGAACTTGCGGAATTGCACAACAAGCCGTCGGCGCTGGTTTTCACCTCCGGATTCGTGTCGAACGAAGCCGGGATTTCAACGATCGCCCGGCTGCTGCCCAATTGCCTCATCCTGTCGGACGAACTCAATCACTCATCGATGATCGAAGGCGTGCGCCGGTCAGGCGTAGAGAAGAAGATCTTCCGCCACAATGATCTGGAACATCTGGAAAGCCTGCTGAAAAGCGCCGACAAGGAACGGGCCAAGCTGATCGTGTTTGAATCGGTCTATTCCATGGATGGCGATATCGCCCCGATCAAGGAAATCGCCGACCTTGCCGACCGCTACAATGCGATGACCTATATCGACGAGGTTCATGCGGTGGGCATGTACGGGGCGCATGGTGGCGGCATCACCGAGCGCGAGGGCCTGGCCGACCGTATCGACGTCATTGAGGGCACGCTTGCCAAGGCGTTCGGCACGTTGGGCGGGTACATTACCGGATCGCGCGCGCTGATCGACGCGGTGCGGTCCTATGCGCCCGGTTTCATTTTTACCACTGCGCTGCCGCCAGCGATTGCCAGCGCCGCCACAGCTTCGATCCGGCATCTGAAAAAGTCCTCGGTCGAGCGCGAGGCGCAACAAAAACAGGCACAGGTGACAAAGGACGAACTGGCAGGTGCCGGTCTTCCGGTAATGCCATCCGACACGCATATCGTGCCGTTGCTGGTCGGCGATCCGGAGCTCTGCAAGGCGGCCAGCGACCGGCTGCTCGACATGCATGGGATCTACATCCAGCCGATCAACTATCCGACCGTGCCGCGCGGCACCGAGCGGCTGCGGATCACGCCCGGTCCGTATCACACCGATCAGCTGATTGACGAATTGCGCGATGCGCTGCTGGAGACATGGACGGAACTCGGCATACCCTTTGCCGATGGCCGCAGCGGAGAAGTTGCCAAATCCGACCGGATCATCTCCCTGGTGGTGCCCAAATCCGGCGGATGATCGCCCTCAGTTTCCTTTGATCCAGCCGGCGATCCGTTCAGCGGCCTGTTCCAGTTCGTCAACGCGGCGGTTGAAACAAAGCCGGTAAAACGATTCGCCACCCGGGCCGAATGCACTGCCGGGGGCAAGACCGACGCGGGCATTGTCGACCATATCGAAGGCCGCGGCCATGGTGTCGGCAATTCCGTCGATTGCGAAGAACAGGTAGAAGGCGCCCTGTGGCGGTGACAGCCTCGTGCGTCCGGTGGCGGAGATAATCTCACAGACCATGTCACGCGCGTTTCTGGCGCGCGCCACCTGTCCGGCGACGAATTCATCGCCCTCGTCGAGCGCGGCAACGCAGCCTTTCTGCAGGAACTGCGGGACTCCCGATGTCGAATATTGCACGAGGTTTTCAAAGGTCTGCTGCAGATCCGGGTGAACCTTCATCCAGCCGACGCGCCATCCGGTCATCGCCCAGTTCTTCGAAAAGGTGTTGACGAACAGGATCCTGTCATCCGATTGCATGATGTCGAGAAACGACGCCGCGCGCGACGGAGCGTAATGGTACAGAGCGTAGATCTCGTCGGCGATGATCCAGACGCCTTTGCGGCGCGCGATATCCAGTATTTGTGCAAGGGTCTGCCGGTCCGCCGTCCAGCCGGTCGGATTGGATGGGGTGTTGATGAAAAGAGCCTTGGTTTTTGGCGTGATGGCGGCTTCAATCCGGTTGACATCCAATGTCCAGCCGTCCTCAGCCGAATGTTCAAGCTGCACGGGCACCGCAATGCCGCCGGCAATGCCGACGGCGGCCGAGATATTCGGCCAGGCCGGCGCCAGATAGACAACCTCATCGCCGGCCCCGGCGGTGGCCTGCAGCGCCAGCTGGATCGCCTGCATGCCCGACCCGGTGACAATGAATTCCTGCGGCTGAAAATCGCGGTCGAAATGACGTGTATAATAGCGCGCCAAAGCCTCGCGCAGTTCAGGAATGCCGCGCTGCCATGTGTAGAATGTCTCGCCGGCCAGCAGGGCCTCCGCCGCCGGGCGGGCGATGAATTCCGGGGTGGGCAGATCCCCTTCCCCAACCCAGAGAGGCATGACGTCAGCGCCACTCTTGCGGCCATGATTCAGCAGCGCGACAATTCCGCTTTCAGGGGCATCGCGCGCTTCGCGGCGCAGGAACCGTTCCATGCGTGTCTTCGCTTTCAAACAGTGATTTACTGAAATGCGACTACACCAATCGCGCCCGGCGTTGCAACCGGGCGCTGAAAATGTCTTTGGTCTACTTCTTCAGCAGATCGCGGATTTCGGTCAGCAGTTGAATATCCGCCGCGGGAGCCGGAGGAGCTTTTGGTGCTTCTTCCTCCTTCTTGCGCATCGCATTCACACCCTTGACCATCAGGAAGATGATGTAGGCCAGGATCAAGAAGTTGATGAGAACGGTGATGAAATTGCCGTAGGCGAACACGGCCCCCTGCTCCCTGGCGGCTTCCAGCGTGGTCGCGGTAACGCTGTCGGCCAGCGGTACAAACAGGTTCGAAAAATCGAATCCGCCGAAAATTGCACCGACGACCGGCATGATGATATCGCCGGTCAGGGATTTCACAATCAACCCGAATGCGCCGCCAATGATCACACCGACGGCCAGATCCATTACATTGCCCTTGGCGATAAACGCCTTGAACTCGTTCAACATCGTCCTTCTCCTTTGTTTTTTTGTCCCGGCGGCCACCGGAATCATGGCCCGTCCGCTCCGCAAATCCTGTCCTAATTGAGGTTGCAAGACAACCGCAACGAACGACTTAGAACCCGACACTTAGTCGGCGCATGAACATACGCGATATTGAATCCGCCACCGCTGACCGATAGACATCGCACCAAGGCCGTATTTGCTGTAAATTCGGTCATCCATTACAGGGGCGAACCGGGTGTCAGGCTGGGCCATCATCATTATCGCGCTTGCTTACGTGACGCTGCTATTTGCGGTTGCAAGCTTTGGCGACCGCAATGCTGCAGCCCGCGGCGAAAACCATTCACGCCCCTATATCTACGCGCTCAGCCTGGCGGTTTATTGCACCTCGTGGACTTTTTTCGGCTCCGTCGGACTGGCGGCGGAACGTGGGTTCGAGTTTCTCGCCGTCTATATCGGCCCGGCCATCATATTCCTGTTCGGCACGCCGCTGCTGCGCCATATCATCCGGTTGTCGAAATCAGAAAAGATCACTTCCGTCGCCGATTTCCTGGCGGCACGTTACGGCAAGAGCTTCGCCGTCGCGTCGATCGCCACGATCATCGCAACTGTCGGCACCGTGCCCTATATCGCACTGCAACTGAAAGCCATTTCCGATTCCGTCGGGCTGATGGTGGCCCATTACGGCGCGGCACAACCGGTCGCCGATTTTGTCTTCGAAGACGTGTCGCTGATGGTCGCGGTGATGCTGGCGGTCTTTGCCGTTCTGTTCGGAACCCGGCATGCCGATGCGACCGAACACCAGGATGGCCTGGTGCTGGCGGTGGCGCTGGAATCGCTGGTCAAACTGGCGGCGTTCCTGGCGATTGGTATCGCGGTAACATTCTTCCTGTTTGGGCCGCCGGCGACGCTGCTTACCGACGCCGGCGGCAACAGTGCCATTGAAACCGCGATCAGCCATCAAACACCCCTGTCGCGATGGGTCGTTCTGATAGTGCTCAGCGGTCTGGCCATCATCATGCTGCCACGTCAGTTCCATGTGATGATCGTGGAAAACCGAACCGAATCCGAACTGAAGACCGCCTCGTGGCTGTTTCCGCTGTACCTGTTGCTGATCAATCTGTTTGTGCTGCCAATCGCGCTCACCGGCCTGTCTCAGATCGGCGACAGAACCAGTGCCGATCTCTATGTGCTGGCCCTGCCTTTATTCAATGGCCAGGATCTTCTCGCCACTGTGACGTTCATAGGTGGCCTGTCGGCCGCGACGGCGATGGTCATCGTCGCTTCCGTCGCGCTGTCGATCATGATCTCAAACGACCTGATCATCCCGCTGATCATCAAGCGCAATCTCAGACCGGATCTTGGGGAGAACGAGGACTGGTCAAAAACCATTCTCAACATAAGGCGCACTGCGATATTCGTGATCCTGTTCGCAGCGTTTCTCTATTACCGCGAGATCGCCAACAGCTTCCGGTTGGCGTCAATCGGCCTGTTGTCGTTTGCCGCCATCGCGCAGTTCGCGCCTGCTCTGCTCGGCGGCCTTGCCTGGCGGCGGGCCAATGCTCGCGGGGCGATTGCCGGCATGTGCGCCGGATTTGCCATGTGGTTCTACACATTGCTGCTGCCATCGATGCTGCCGGACAGCGGTTTCGTCAGTGACGGCCTGTTCGGGCTGCAGGCGCTGCGCCCTCAATCGCTGTTCGGCATCGAGGGCGACGCATTGACCCATGGCGTATTGTGGAGCCTGGCGATCAATACGCTGTTTTATGTGCTGGCCACCCTGTCACGTGCGTCTTCTCCGCTTGAACGCATTCAGGCGACGATTTTCGTGCCGCGGGATTCCAGCCCGATGCCGAACCTGAAAGGTATCCACACCCGGGTCTCCACCAAGGACCTGAAAGAGACGATTTCGCGTTATCTTGGTGCTGAACGCACCGACCGATCCTTTCGTTCATTCGAACAGAAAGAGGGGATCCGCATCGACCTGGATTCTCCGGCCAGCATGGCGACGATCCGATTTTCGGAACAATTGTTGGCCAGCGCCGTCGGCTCGTCCTCGGCGCGACTGGTCCTTTCCCTGCTGTTTCAGCGCAATGACAGTTCCGACCTGCATGCATTCCGTTTGCTCGACGACGCGTCCGAGGCGCTGCAGCAGAACCGCGACCTGCTGCAGATCGCGCTCGATCAGATGGAACAGGGCATCACGGTCCTTGATGAGGATTACCGGCTGACCTGCTGGAACCGGCAATATCGCTCGCTTTTCGACCTTCCGGACGAAATGGGGCAGGTTGGGATATCATTGGCCGAGGTCCTGGATCACCTGGCCCGGCGCGGCGACATTGCGCCGGGCGCCGAGCCCGGAATCATCGGCCGGCTTTCCGATTTCGGCGTACCCTGGCAGTTGGAGCTGCAAAGCAGCGGCAAGATCATCGAGATTCGTTCCAACCCGATGCCGGACGGCGGCATCGTGGCAACCTATGCCGACATCACCACGCAGGTGCATTCCGCTCTGGAACTGAAAAGGGCCAACGAGACGCTTGAACAGCGGGTCGCCGACCGAACCGCCGAACTGACACGGGTCAACCAGGAACTGGAGCAGGCGCAGGTTATCGCCGACGAGGCCAATATCGGCAAGACACGATTCCTCGCGGCGGCCGGGCATGATATTCTGCAACCGCTGAACGCAGCGCGGCTCTATTGCACGGCGCTGATGGAAAAAACCTCAATGGAGGACAGCGTCCAGTCGGCGCGCAACATCGACTCGGCACTGGAATCGGTCGAATCCATCCTCGGCGCAGTGCTTGATATTTCCCGGCTCGACACCGGTGCGATGAAACCAAACAAGACGGTGTTCGAAATTGGCGGTCTGTTGCAGCAGATCGAGACCGACTTTGCTCCGATAGCGGCAGAAAAGGGTTTGCGATTGCAGGTCATGCCGTCGTCGCTAACCCTGAACACCGACAGGAACCTGCTGCGGCGGCTGGTGCAGAACCTTGTTTCCAATGCAATCAAATACACCAGGCAGGGCCGTATCATTGTTGGTGTCCGCCGCCGCGGCGATTTGGCGGAACTACAGGTCTTCGATACCGGTATCGGCATTCATGAAAGCAATACGCACACGGTGTTCCGTGAATTCACGCGGCTCGACGAAGGCATTCGGGAAGCCGACGGGCTTGGTCTCGGTCTTTCGATTGTCGACCGGATCGCGCGGGTGCTGGAGCTGGAAATCCGCATGTACTCGATGGAAAAGGCAGGTTCGCGGTTTTCGGTCATCATCCCGACCACCAGCGTTCAGGCGTTTGTTCCGGCACCAACCGAAAAACCGGCGGAAACGCGGCGGTTCTCGCTGAATGGTCTTTCGGTGCTGTGCATCGACAATGACGCGCATATTGCCGACGGCATGCGGCAATTGCTCGAAGGTTGGGGCTGCCGGGTCCGCACCCTGCCGGGTTCGCACGATATCAGTAAATCCAACAGCCCGTTGAACGATGTGCCGGATGTGATCCTGGCCGACTATCATCTCGATTTCGGCGAAAACGGCCTCGACCTGGTGCGGAGCCTGAGGGATCGGTACGGCGCTCAGATACCGGCGGTTCTGATCACAGCGGACCGGACGATCGAAGTGCGCAATACCGCTGCCGAGCTGGATATTCCGGTGATCAGCAAACCCATCAAACCAGCGGCTCTGAGATCGGTGCTGCGGCAATATCAAAGCGTGCTGCCGGCAGCCGAGTAGTCCTCGAGCGAAGCATGGCAATGGCGTTGTCAGAGAGTGCCGGTCCTGATCATGGTGATCATCCTTCGAGCAAGCTCCCGGCCAGGATCGGCGAGGTCTAGAATAATATCAAAATGATTTCTGTCCGAAATCTCGAATTCGGTTCCCGGCAAACCGGCCTGCTCCCAGGCGCCGAAATAGGCCCTGCTTTGACGCTTGAATTCCACCGTCTCCGTACCGCCCCATGTCACCATCAGCGGACAACCCGACTGCGGCAGATGATGGATCGGGCTGTTGCGCCGGGCAGATAGCGCATCGAGTTTGATCCATTCATTCGGATGGCAGTGGCGCAGTGG
>JAJFHT010000343.1 GCA_021775495.1 Hyphomicrobiales bacterium
CGGGTGCCTCCGAGGAAACCGGCCCTAACTCCCGGACCAATCTGTTCGAACGGACACGCGTGGGCCGGCCCGAAAGAATGTTGGTAACGATGGTTTCATCGGCCCCGGTGGCGGACAGCGCGGCGCGATAGATCGGGCTGATACGGGCTTCATTGGTGTGAAGGAACGCCGTTCCGAGTTGCGCGCCTGCTGCCCCTAGCGCGAAAGCTGCGGCAACGCCGCGCCCGTCTGCGATACCGCCTGTGGCGATGACCGGAACATCAACCGCGTCCACGATTTGCGGCACGAGCGCCATCGTTCCGATCTGCGTGCTGATGTCGCTGCTTAAGAACATTCCACGGTGGCCACCGGCTTCAAGGCCTTGGGCGATGACGACATCGCATCCATTGGCAGTCAGCCATTCGGCTTCGGCCACAGTTGTCGCCGAACTCATCACAACGATCCCGGCGGCTCTGAGCCGTTCGACAAGCACGGCGTCCGGCAGGCCGAAATGGAAGCTCGCGACGCCTGGCCGCATCGAGATCAGCACGTCGCAATGGCCGGCGTTGAATGGTTTGATCGATCCACTTGTCAGCGAATCCGGTGGATCAATTCCAAACTCGTTGTAATAGGGCAGGAGCTTTTCCAGCCACGTGGAACCATTGGCTGGATGGTTGGTATCGGTTTCGTGCGCAAAAAAATTGACGCTGACGGGCCGATCCGTTTTTGCATGATAAGCGCCGAGAATGTCGCTCAGCATCGTCGGATCATAGGCTGCACAGGCCAGGGACCCAAGGCCGCCGGCTTGGCTAACGGCGGTCGCCATTTCAATGCTGCTCGCTCCTGCCATCGGAGCCTGAACGATCGGTATGTCTATTCCCAGCAATGTTTGCAGTCTGCTGTCGGGCCACATCCCTGCCTCCTGATGTCTGATTTGCACAATTGCGCGTCTTGTCATCAGCCGACCTAGCCAGCAGCGGCGGTGAAAAATACTTCGCATGGTGCAGCGATCCGCTATAGGTTCCGTAGCAATCAACTACACTTTCTGAAGTTAGGCGGGATAGATATGCAGTACGGTCAATTCTGTCCGATCGCAAAGGCGACTGAAATCCTCGGCGAGAAGTGGACGCTGCTGATCGTCCGGGAACTGCTAATGGGCAGCACGCGATTCAGCGAACTGCAACGCGGTCTTGGCTCGATTTCACCGACAATCCTGACCAAGCGGCTCGAAATGCTCGATGCCCATGGCCTGGTGTTCCGCAAGCGCATTCAGGGGCAGCGCGGATTTGAGTATCTTCCAACCGAACCCTGCAAACAGTTGCTGCCAATCCTGCTGTCGCTTGGCAGCTGGGGAATGCAGTGGACCCGCCACAACCTGTCCGATCAGGATTACGATGTGGAACTGCTGATGCTTTATCTTGAGCGCAGCATCGATGCCGACAAGCTGCCAGGCAATTATTCGGTTGTCCGCTTCCACTTTACGGACTTCGATGACCTCACCAATTGGTGGATCATCGTTGATGGCGATCAGGTCGATGTATGCACTGCCGATCCCGGAAAAGACGTTGATGTCTACATTTCCACGAGTGTCAGGACGATGACCGATGCCTGGATGGGCAGGACCAGTTACAGACAGGCAAAGACCGCCGGTACATTTACGATTTCCGGACCGAAAGCACTGACGGGCAGCATCAGCACTTGGCTGACTGATTGCGTCTTTGCCGATTTGCCTTCGCCGGAAGAAATCCTTGGCATCGCCTCGGCAACTGCCGGCAATGTACGTTTGTAGACTTTTACACCGGCAGGTTTTTGAACGGTCGGCTCGAGCCTTTGACCTTCGATATCAGTCGTGCGGCGAACAGACGAAGGGCTTCCAAACATGCTGATATGCTCGAAACCGGGGAAACTCCCTGTCTGTCCAGCAATTGCCCTGGCGGATGGTACGCGGTGACACTGACGGTGCCGACATCCTCAATGGTTTCCCGGATTTTTCTGGAATCCTCGTATGGCTTGGATTTCAGCAATGAGGCGACTTCCTCCGTGGCCAGAATATAGTTGCTGCCCTCAATGGAGTTTTTCAGCAGGCGGTGCGCGACGATGACCGGCTCACCGGCAAGTTCGGTAAAACCGCTCATCTCCTTTTCGAGCACCGTTCCGGCATGAACAATTGTCTTGAGACCAAGTGTTTCGATGGTCTGGCATGCCGTACAAGGGCAACCGCCGACGCTTTTGTCGAACAGGTCGGTCTGTTTCTTCTTGAACTCCGCCATGAACGAGACGACCTGACGCATGACATCATTGACGGCCACGTCCATCGGCCCGCTGACCTCAGCGGCCATGAATGCGGCATCGCCCTCAAGTTTTTGAACCTTGAGAGGAAATTCCGCATGTTCGGTCACCGTTTCCATCAGTTCCGACACGATTTGCTCGGCATGGGCCACGGAACTGCGGTGCATGACGACAAAACGCGTGTAACCGGAAATGTCGGCTACGGCGACAATGGCATTGAACGTTCGCATTTCATCACTCCTGCGACAACGGACTTCGCTCTCCGCGAGACCATTCTACGACAATGACGATTGAAGAGTCTGGTTTCGACATACAAACACCCGCCGGCAAAAATAAAAAGTTGCCGGCGGGTGTTTGTGTTCAGCGTGTGCCCAACGATTGGCGATGTCTTACGTGTTTTGGAGCAACTGTCAGGCACATTGCAGATAGGGAATGGTGCCGGCGATATCGGTGTCGTCGATCATTTGAAAGCGACATACGCTGCCTGCCTGTCGCGCCTTGGCATAGGGTTTATATTCCGGATCACCCGCAAAACCCTGCAGCGCTTCGGCGGATGGAAATTGCAACACGGCGATGAGTGTGGTGTCACTCGGTTCGCCTTCCATTGTCGTGATATTTCCGCTTCGGGAAAGATATTTGCCGCCGTACCTTTCGGCGATCTTGTGAACATTGGCGGCGTATTCGGGCACCCACCCATCGTCGGTGACTGTGATATCGGCAATCAGAAATACACTCATGACCATTCTCCTTTGTTTTGTAGCGGTTTGAATGTCGTTCGAGACTCGCAGATCGCTCTCGCCTGCATCCAGTCCTGTTTCTGAACCGGCTGGTACAGTTGTTGTACTAGCTGGTTGCCGGTCAGCACCTTATGGTTGCTGAAATGACAATCGAGGGGACGGGTTCAATGACACAGCAAGCCGGATACAAGCAGTTCTGCCCGGTTGCCATGGCGGCTGAGGTTCTTTGTCCGCGATGGACCATGGTACTGATGCGGGAACTGATTGCTGGCTCGACCCGCTTCAATGATCTTCGGCGCGGAGTGCCAAAAATGTCTCCCACTCTGCTTTCGCAGCGTCTGAAGGACCTCGAGATTGCGGGAATCGTTGAAAAAAAGCCGGTTCGCACCGAAAAGGGCGTATTCGCCTATCATTTGACGGATGCAGGAGAGGATCTGCGCCCGGTGATCGAGGCAATGGGGTTCTGGGGACAGAAGTGGGTGGAATCCCGACTGTCGTTGAGGAACCTCGATCCGTCTTTGCTTATGTGGGACATGCGCCGAAACCTGAACCCGTCACCGCTACTAAATGAAAGAACGGTGATACAGTTTCTGTACCCGGAACTTCCCGCTTCCAAGCGGCACTGGTGGCTGGTTATCGAACCCCATGGTGAGGTCGATCTATGCTGGGCTGATCCAGGATTCGATGTCGATCTCTATGCGACGACCGACTTGCGGACAATGACCGCGATTTGGATGGGAGTGACGACCGTGTCAGCGGAGAGAGAGAAAATTGAACTTGTTGGTGACGCCACGGTTGCCAACACGATGCAGACATGGCTCGGATTGAGTCCGTTTGCGATAGAGAAAAAACGGGTCGCTTGAACGATGCCGTTTAAAGCGGCCAGAACAACAGGATCGACGGCACCGAAACCGTGATGATCAGGATTTCCAGCGGCAGGCCCATACGCCAGTAGTCACCGAATCTGTAGCCGCCGGGACCCATGATGATGGTGTTGTTCTTGTGGCCGATCGGTGTCAGGAAGGCGCAGGAGGCGGCCACCGCAACGCCCATCAGGAACGGATCGGGTGAGACCTCGATGGCCTTCGCTATGTCGACGGCGATTGGTGCAGCGATCAGGGCTGTGGCGACATTGTTGAGGAAATCGGACAATGTCATCGTCACCACCATTAACACCGTGAGGATGGCCCAGGCCGGCCAGCCCGCCGTTTGCGCGACGATGGTTTCGGCGATCAGCTTCGTTCCGCCGGAGTTTTCCAGTGCGATGCCGAGCGGAATGAGGGAGGCAAGCAGCACGATGACCGGCCATTCGACCGAACTGTAGACCTCGCGCGGCGTAACAATGTTGAAGACCGCGTAAGCCCCGACACAAGCTGCAAGTGCAATCGGCAAGTAGACAAGCCCGGCAACCGAGGCGGCAATGGCGGCCGCAAATATGCCGATCGCCAGCGACGCCTTTCCGCGCTGGATCACCGTGTGATGTTTTTCCGCGATTGGCAGCACGCCGAGCCAATCGACGACGGTCGGCAGACGGTGTACCGGGCCAAGCAGCAGCAGCACGTCACCGGCCTTGATCGTCAATTTGCGCACCCGTTCGCGGAATTTCCGCCCCTGACGCGACACGCCGATAAGGGTCACGCCATGCCGGTAGAGCAGTTTCAGATCGAGCGCCGAGCGGCCATTGATGCGCGCGGTTTCCGGAACGATCGCCTCGACCAGCGCCAGTGATTTTCCCGTCAATCCGCCGTGTTTTTCCGCCCCGGCGAATTCCAGCCCCGCTGCGCCGATAAAGGCCTCGATCGATTTAGGATTGCCTTCAAGGATGAGAAAGTCACCCTTGCGCAACTCTTCGTCGCGCGAGAATCCTGCCAGTCTCTTGCCGCGTCGCACGATGCCAAGCATGGCGACATCGTGCTCTTCGCCCAGATCGATCAGTGAACGGGGAGTTGCGCCAATCGATTTCGAGTTCTCGGGGACCCGGCCTTCGGCAAGAAACTGATCTGCGTTTTCATCGGAGCCACTCGGCCCGGCCTTGTCGCTGACATCAATCAGCCGCCAGCCGATCAGCGCCACAAACGCGATTCCCACAATCGCGCAGATCAGGCCGACCGGAGAAAAATCGAACATGCCATAGGCTTCGCCCAGCGCCCGTTCGCGATATTGCGCGATGACAATATTGGGCGGTGTGCCGATCAGCGTGATCATGCCGCCGAGAATGGTGGCGAATGACAACGGCATCAGTGAAGAGGCGGCGGCGCGTTTGGCTTTCTCCGCCGCCTGCAGATCCAGCGACATCAGGATCGCCAGCGCCGCGACATTGTTGATGACAGCCGACAGCGCCGCACCAACCACGGCCATGATGCCGATATGGGCGGATAGTGAGCGTGAGCCGGAAAGAACCACTGAGGCGATCATTTCGACGGCTCCGGCGTTGAGCAGTGCCCTTGAGACCACCAGCACCAGCGCAATGATGACGACGGCTGGATGACCGAAGCCGGAAAACGCTTCATCCTTCGGGATGTAGCCGGCCGTGACGGCGATAATCAACGCGCCAAAGGCGACAAGATCGTAGCGAATCCGCCCCCAGATCAGCAGTACGAACACTGCTCCAAACAGGGCAAAGAGAAAAATCTGGCTGTTATCCATTTCGACCCTGTCTATAAGGCTATGACCTAGTTCAACTGTGCGGGATCAAACGCAACGCCCGCCATCAACCTCCAGCGCAACACCGGTGATAAATGCGGCTTCGTCTGAAGCCAGCCACAGCGCAGCATTGGCGATATCGAGCGGTGTGGAAAACCGGCCCAACGGAATAGACGAGCGAAACAGATCGCGTCTTTCCGGC
>JAJFHT010000344.1 GCA_021775495.1 Hyphomicrobiales bacterium
GGTTCATGAACGAGGCTGATCTGATCATCGCGCTCGGATCCTCGTTCGCCAATCACACCGGGATCGAGCGTTCCAAACCTATCATCCAGGTCGATTTCGAGCGTATGCAGCTTGGCAAGTTCCATCCGGTAACGCTTCCTGTCTGGGGTGAAATCGGCGCCTTCTGCAAAGCGATCTCGCCAAAACTCTCCCGGCCGCAAAACGCGCCTGACCAGCTTTCGGAGCTGGCCGAACGCTGGACCGCATGGCGGGCGGAAAAACAGACGCGGCTTACCGAAGATCATGGCAGCGGCATTCACTCGGCGGCGGTTTTCGACGTGCTGTCGCGGCAATGCCCCGACGACGCGATCATCGCCGTGGATGTCGGTAACAACACCTATTCCTTTGGCCGCTATTTCGAAACGAAAGGCCAACGTGTGCTGATGTCGGGCTATCTCGGCTCGATCGGCTTCGGCTTTCCGGCGGCGATGGGTGCCTGGTCCGCGACCCAGGACTTCGACGAATATGCCGGCCGCAAGGTAGTTTCGATTTCAGGCGATGGCGGCTTCGGGCAATATCCGATGGATTTCACCACCGCCGTCAAATACGGCATGAACATCACCCATATCCTGCTCAACAATTCCCAGCTCGGCAAGATTTCCAAGGAACAGCGGGCCGGCGAATGGCCGGTCTGGGAAACCAGCCTGCACAATCCGTCATTCGCCGCCTTTGCCCGTCTGTGCGGCGGACATGGCGTCAAAGTCACCGAAGCCGGAGATCTCGAAGCTGCCATTGCCGAGGCCCTGCAATATGACGGGCCGGCGCTGGTTGAAATCATCACCGACGCGGAACTGGTCTGAGACCGCACCCGGTCACAGCCTCACAAACAGGAGAAGCTACCCATGGCTGAATCACCCGATCTTCGCGCGGTATCGCCAACGAAACTCGGCGAGGCCCGTGCAATTGCGCATCAGGCGGCGCAGCTGCTGACCAGAGCCGCCCGTGCGAACCTGCCGGCCGAACCCGACGACAGCCATTCCAATCTCGGCTGGCAACCGCAACACAAAATGTTCTGGTCTCGCCCGCTGCCCGGCAGAGAGGGCCCTTGTTTCATCGCCCTGTCATTCGCACCGCTGGCACTGCATGTTTTCACCGGCGGTATCGCCCGCGATACGCTTGATCTTCAAGGCGTGTCGGTTGGCACGGCCGGCGAATGGCTCGACAAGCAGCTTGGGCAACTGGACCTGAAACCGGCATCCGGCCTGTCACTGCCCTATGAGTTGCCGGCGGAGGTTGAGCAGGTCGGCAGTTTCAACACGGCGCACTCGGCACCTGCACTGGAAACTCTGGCAGCGTGGTTCGCCACCGCCCACAAGGTCCTGTCGGAATTTGCCGGCCGCAACGGCGCAATCGTTCCCGGTCCGAGCGCGGTGCGCTGCTGGCCACATCATTTCGACATCGCCACCTATGTCGGTCTTGAGGAAGGCGATTTCGAAACCGCAAAAGGTATCGGTGTCGGATTGTCACCCGGAGACGAGACGTATTCCCAGCCCTATTTCTACATCAATCCATGGCCGCATATGGATGTCGAATCATTGCCGGACGCACCGCAGCCCGGACATTGGCACACCGCCGGCTTTGTCGGTGCAATTGCCGCTGCCGACGAAGTGCTCACATTGCCTGACCTCGATGCTGGGCTTCCGGCATTTATCGACGCCGCCTTCGCAATCGGTCGCGGCCAGCTCGGTGCATGACGGTCATCCGGCTTTTGCGGTCTTCTTCTTTGCCGCACCGTCCTGGATCAATGCCGGGAACTCTTCCGGCGTCAGTGTTTCCATCTCGATCAGCATCTCGGTGCCTTTTTTCAGGTCCGCCGCGCGCTTCTTCAGCACGCCGCCGGCGCGTTTATAGGCATCATCGATCAGCTTGCGCACGGCAAGATCGACCTCGCGGGCGGTCTCGTCGGAATAGTCCTTTTCCTTCGTCTGCAGCGCGTTGTCGCCGAGAAAGGTTGAGCGCGCTTCCTCCAGAACCGCCTGCCCCAGATTGTCCACCATGCCGAACCGGGTGGCGATCTGGCGGGCAATATCCGTCACCTTGGCAAGATCGTCCGCCGCGCCCGTCGATATCTCACCGTAAATCATGTCCTCTGCCGCCCGTCCGGCCAGCAGCACCACCATGCGGTCTTTCAGATCGCCTTCCGTGATCAGGAACTTGTCCTCGGTCGGGCGTTGCAATGTGTATCCCAGCGAGCCGATCGAGCGTGGAATGATCGAAACCTTGTGAACGGGATCGGTGGACGGCAATGACGCCGCGGTGAGTGCATGGCCCATTTCATGATAGGCCACCCGCTCGCGATCGGCCGGATTGAGCAGCCGGCCGGGCTTTTCCGACCCGGCAACGATGCGTTCCATTGCCCGGGTGAAATCATCCAACTTCACCTTTTCGCCATCGCGCCGGGTCGCGAAGATCGCCGCCTCATTGACAAGGTTGGCCAGATCGGCGCCGGTGAACCCCGGTGTCAGGCCGGCAATCTTTTCCGGATCTGCATCATCGGCAGCAATGATCTTGCGCATGTGAACCTTGAGGATCGCCGCCCGCCCGATCCGGTCAGGTCGGTCAACCACAACCTGCCGGTCGAACCGACCGGCCCGAGTCAGCGCCGGATCGAGGATTTCTGGCCGATTGGTGGCCGCCAGCAGAACGATACCGCTGCTTGGGTCGAATCCGTCCAGTTCGGCCAGAAGCTGGTTCAGGGTCTGCTCCTTTTCATCGTGCCCGCCAAAACCACCCCCGGCCATACGGGCCCGCCCGAGCGCATCAAGTTCATCAATAAAGATGATGCAGGGCGAAGCTTTGCGCGCCTGCTCGAACAGATCCCGTACCCGGGCAGCGCCGACGCCGACAAACATTTCGACAAATTCGGAGCCCGAAATCGAAAAGAACGGCACTTTAGCCTCGCCGGCAACCGCCCGCGCCAGCAGGGTTTTGCCGGTTCCGGGCGGGCCGACCAGCAGAACCCCTTTGGGCACATGTGCGCCAAGCCGGCTGAATTTTTCCCGCTCGGTCAGAAACGCGACGACTTCCTTCAATTCAAGTTTGGCTTCGTCAACACCCGCCACATCGTCAAAGGTCACGCCGGTATCGGTTTCGACATAAACCTTGGCTTTCGACTTACCGACATTCATCATTCCGCCAAGCCCGCGTTTTTCGGCAAAATTCCGAAAAAACAGCGACCAGAGCCCAAAAAACACCGCTGCCGGCAAAATCCATGACAGCAATGTGGTCAGCCAGTTCTGGTCCGACGTACCGGTGATCTCGACGTCATATTTCGCCAGTTCACGGGCGAAATCCGGTTCGACCCTCTGGGTCATGAAATGTGTCTTGCCATCAATGGTCGTGGTGAACTGGCCCTGGATTCGACTTTCGGACACTTGAACGGAGGCGATTTTCCTGTCTTCCAGATAGGTGACGAACTCGCTGTAGTCGATCTGGGCCACCGCCCGGTAACCCAGCCACATCTGGAAAACCACCATCGCGATCATGGCAAAGGCGAAGTAGGAAAAATTGATCGTGTGTTTCTGATTCATGTTTTTGTTCCGGATCGTTCAGCGCCGGCTGGCTGGCAGCAGGCACAATTGGCGGCACAGAAATCCGCACCGGGGCATCAGCATGACATTCAAAACAGGAACCGCCATGACATTGATCAAAGCGGTTGATGCCGGAGGGCGGATTGTGCTTTGGCTCACTACAATCATTCGAAAAAATTGCCGGAGCATCAATCATGACGGAAACACCGCACAAGATCGCCGTTGTCGGTATCGGCAAGATTGCTCGGGACCAGCACCTGCCCTGTATCGCTGCCAATCCGAATTTCGAACTGGCGGCGTCGGTCAGCCGCAATGCATCTGTGGAGGGTGTAACGCACTTCACCACATTGGAGGAAATGCTTCAATCGCGCCCTGACATTGGCTGCGTCGCCCTTTGCACCCCACCGCAGGTCCGTTATGCCCACGCCACCGCGGCCATCGCCGCCGGACGGCATGTTTTGCTGGAAAAACCGCCGGGCGTCAGTACCTGCGAAGTCGAAGACCTGGTCACCCAGGCTGACGACAATGGGCTGACGCTGTTTGCCACCTGGCACTCGCGCCACGCGCCCGCCGTCGAACAGGCCAGATTATGGTTGGCCGACAAGACTGTCCGGTCCTTCAAGGTAAGCTGGAAAGAAGACGTACGGCGCTGGCATCCAGGACAGAAATGGATCTGGGAAGCCGGCGGACTTGGCGTGTTCGATCCTGGCATCAATGCACTGTCGATCGTCACGGAAATTCTGCCCGATCCGATGCATCTGGTTTCCGCCACGCTGCAATTTCCTGAAAATTGCGACACGCCGATTGCCGCCGACCTGCAATTCACCGATCGAAACGGAGCCGAAATCCTTGCCGATTTCGATTGGCGCCAGACCGGACCGCAATCCTGGAACATGCAAGCCGACACTGATGCAGGTCATATGCTGCTCGACGAAGGCGGCGCAAAACTGGTTATCGACGGAGAGACAGTCTCGCAGGCTCCACCAGCGGAATATGAGGGCATTTACGCACGTTTCGCCGAACTGTTGGAGACAGAGAAATCAGATGTCGACCTGTCACCATTGCGCCATGTCGCCGACGCCTTCATGCTCGGTCGCCGGATCACGGTGGAACCGTTTGAAGATTAGCACTTCTGTCCGTCTAGAAGTCAGCGGACTTCCACTTCCCGAGAACGTCAACGCGTCTATCATCGACTTCCCATCTTTATGCTTCGGTTGGAATTGGCGGCAATCTGCGCTTGACCGGTGAGGATTGAATGATCGACGTATTGGTCATCGCGTATGAAATGACCTTGTCGATCAGAGTCTCCAGATCCGCCACAGACTGAACGTGGGCGCGGGCGATAAAACAGTCCTCACCGGTGATGCGATCGCACTCGACGATCTCGGGAAGGCCGCGCAATATGTCCGCCACCCGATGAAGTTCACCAGGAATCGGTCTGATACGCAGCCATGCCGCGATCGGAAGCCCCAACGCTTCCGGATTGATCTTCGTTGTATAACCCTCGATCACCCCTGCCTCTTCCAGACGTCTGATCCGCTCCCCCACACTGGGCGCAGATAATCCTACCAGCCGTGCAAGTTCGGCGTTGCTGGTACGGGAGTTTTCGATCAGCGCGGCCAGCAGCTTTCGATCAACCGGATCAATGGGTCCGTTTTCATATCGAAGGCGTTTCAAGCGTCTTTCCTTTATAAACGCGTCATGAAGATGTTTTTGCTTTTCATATCACATGGAAAATTCGCATTCCAGCCTTCATGATCGCGATCAGCGAGCTGAACCGGTGTGATGCAATGACATTCAACAAAGCTGCCGAATATTTCCCGCCTCAGGCCTGGTTCGGCGTCAGTGCCGTCTTCCACTATCTGGGTCCGTCATTTGCCGTGTTGCTGGTTCCGGTAGTCGGTGTGTTGGGAGTCGCGTGGTTTCGAATCGCCTCGGCGGCCGTTATCTTCGCGCCCTTCACCAGTCCGTGGAAAACGATCCGCAATGCCGATCGCAAGGGTCGATTGCTGCTGTTCGGTCTCGGTCTCTGCCTCGCCGTGATGAACACGTCCTTTTATCTGGCGCTCGACCGTCGTCCGATGAGCCTAGTTGCAGCAATGGAATTTGTCGGCACAATCGCCGTTGCTCTCTACGGCCTGCGCACCGGACGCAATCTATTGGCACTCGCACTGGCCGTATCGGGCGTGTTCATCCTCATCGACGTGAAATGGGCGAGCGATGCGCTTGGGCTGTTCTGGGCAACGCTGAATGCTGCCCTGTTCGTCGGTTACATCATGCTTGGCCACAAAGCCGCCGAAGATGGCGCCAGCGGTGGCATCGAACGCCTCGGGGCAGCCATGTCGATCGCATTTGTCATTCTCATGCCCGTCGGTTTTGTCCAGGCCTGGCAGGCCTTCAGTTCGTCGGGCCTGGTTCTGGCCGGAATCGGCGTGGGCATATGTTCGTCCGTCATTCCCTACATTTGCGACCAGTTGGCCATGTCGCGCCTGCCTCGTGCATCCTTTGCACTGCTGCTGGCACTCCTGCCCGCAACAGCGACTATCATTGCCGCGATCGTGCTGGCTCAAATTCCAACGCCGCAGGGTCTGTTCGGCGTCGTAATGGTAATGGCCGGAGTGGCCGTCCACAAACCGTCATGAACAGCCCGCATGGAATCATTCCCGATCAACCCGGCACTGATAACAATTGTTCTGTGCCGACCGGATGTGAACGAATTCGACCTGGTCTTCTTCAAGCAGTTCCCGCGCCCGGTCGGCGATGCGGCCGGTCGGCACAACGCCGCCGGTTCCATAGATGATGCGTTCATCACTGTCATATCCGCGCACGATGTAATCCGGGCTTTGCAGGGTCATCGGTGTCATGTCACTCGCGACCGCCCGGGCGCATGTCTCTGCATGCAAAAAGATAGGCCCGGTCTCCGCATAGGGCTGCAGCGCACCAAACGGACGCCAGGCGACAATCAGATACTCCTCGCCTGCATCGATGTTCTTCATACAATGCCGGCACGGCATGTGGCCGCCGTCGGAAATCCGACGTTCAGGTGGGTTCCCGTAAACATCGGCGGCGCCAAGCTGCAAGGCACGAACGGGCTCGGTCGGCAGGGCTTCAAAACGAATGGTCACGGCGGGTCTCCTTGAGATGTCGGCCGGATTCTGCATTGTTGCAGGACCGTCGGCCACCCGATTCCTGCGCCTGCCGGTCATCTGAACCAATGAAGGAAAAACATGATGGGCAATCCACAAAGAGTCGCAGTCGTTACCGGCGCGGGCACCGGCGTCGGGCGCGCCGCGGCCCAGGCGCTCTTGAACGCCGGTTACTCGGTCGCGCTCGCCGGACGCCGACCGGAACCGCTGGCCGAAACCATCGCTCTGGCGGGCAGCAAAGGCGCGGCAGCACTCGGTATTCCAGCAGACGTGTCCGATGCGGATGCCGTCGCCAATCTGTTTAAATCGACTCTCGAGGCATTTGGCCGGCTCGATGTTGTGTTCAACAATGCCGGCATCAATGTGCCTGCGGTTCCCTTTGACGAACTGCCGATTGACGGTTGGCGCAATGTGGTCGACGTCAATCTGACCGGTGTGTTTTTGTGCGCGCGCGAAGCGTTCCGCATCATGAAGTCGCAAAACCCCAAGGGAGGGCGCATCATCAACAATGGCTCGATTTCAGCTCATGTACCGAGGCCCTGTTCCGCCGCCTACACAGCAACCAAACACGCCATCACCGGATTGACCAAGTGCATCGCGCTGGACGGGCGGCCGCATGATATTGCCTGCAGCCAAATCGATATCGGCAATGCCGTTTCCCCGATGACGGCCAAAATGACCGACGGCGTTCCACAGGCGGACGGGTCGGTTAAAGCCGAACCGCGAATGGATGTCGAACATGTCGGCAACGCAATTGTCCATATGGCGAACTTGCCGCTCGACGTGAACATTCTCAATATGACGATCATGGCGACGAACATGCCGTTTGTCGGCCGTGGATAGATTGTGTTGTGCACATGCCTTTGACAACCGATCTCCTCATCCGCGAGATCGAAGACACCGATCTGTCTTCGGTTATCGAACTTTGGCAATCAACAGACCTGACCCGGCCGTGGAATGACCCGCGAGCCGATATTGAGCAGGCGCGCCGCAAGGCGCATTCGAAGGTCCTTGTCGGTCTGCTGCAGGATAGTATTGTAGCGTCGGTCATGGTCGGCGACGACGGGCATCGGGGATGGGTCTATTATCTCGCCGTCGATCCGCATTGTCATGGGCAAGGCTTCGGACACGCCATGATGGACGCGGCCGAAAACTGGTTGCGCCAGCGTGGCGTGTCAAAACTGAATCTGCTTGTACGCGGAGACAATACAAAGGTCCGGGCGTTCTATGAGCGCGCCGGCTACACACAGTCTGATGTGATCTGCTATCAGAAATCACTTGGCTAAAGCGTGTCTAGTTTACACGGAATCATTCGACGGGGAGATGTTCGTGAAGTCACAATCCTGCACTTTCACCCATGCAATTGTACGTAAACCGAGCCATAGCATCACCAAGGGGTTGCGAGCGGTGGACATCGGAACCCCGGACCTCGAACTGTTCAACCGTCACCACGCCGACTACGTCGCCGCACTGGCGTCCACGGGTGCGAAGGTGACCACATTGGAGGCGATGGAAGACTTTCCCGACTCCGTATTCATCGAAGACGCCGCACTCTGCCTCAGCGAAGGGGCAATTGTCATGCGCCCCGGCGCTCCGAGCCGGTTGGGCGAGGCCGCTGCAATCGCTCCGGTGCTGTCCGGTTTCTACGACGAAGTGATTGCCATTGAAGGAACAGGATTCATCGAAGGCGGCGATGTTCTGACGACGGAACATGAAATCCTGGTTGGCACGTCTGCCCGAACCGACAGTTCCGGTACCGAAGAATTGAGACGGCTTGCCGGTCGCTGGAGATATGAAGTTCGCGAAGTCAAAACGCCGGAAGGCGTGTTGCACTTCAAGACGGATTGCTCGCTGCTTGACGAGGAGACCATATTGTCCACTGCAAGACTTTCGGCATCAGATTGTTTTGACGGTTACAGGATCATACATACGGCGGAAGGTGAAGAAGCCTGCGCCAACGCCATTCGCTTCAACGAGTTGGTTCTGATGCCATGCGGCTTCCCCAGAACCGCCGAAATTCTGGACAAGGCCGGATACAACATCAGGACAATCGGCAACTCCGAAGCCGCAAAACTCGACGGCGGTATGTCCTGCCTGTCGCTGCGCTTCTCACCACCGACAAAATAATCCCTGGACGGCAATTCAGAGATTGGCCGAATACGGATAATTAGTCCAACGCTACCCTCCAGCGCCCGACGGAACCTGTCCTCAGGCATCCAGATCTCAGCAATTGATTTTTGTCAGACATGGGCGCAAGGCTGTGCGGCAGGGCTGTTTGACAAGACCTGCACCCACCGACTGAAGGAATCCCGTCATCTCCGTCCAATCCGCCTCACCGGCCTTGCCAGCCCCGCGAAGCACGGACAGCAGGCTTGGTATCCTGCTGATGGCCGGTGGTATGTTTTTGTTTTCAGCCGTCGACACCCAGGCCAAATTCCTGACCGAAACGTTGCACCCGTTGCAGATCGCTTGGTCCAGACAGCTCGGGCTGCTGTTTGGTGTCCTGATCCTGTTGGCGATGCGCGGCGGATCGGTATTGCGCACTCAGCATCCCTTCCTGCAAATCACCCGCGGTGCGCTGGCCGCCGGCTCGGCAGCTCTTTTCATCATCGCCGTCAACTTCGTGCCGCTGGCCGATGCGGTCGCTGTGACTTTTGTCGCGCCGTTTATGGTGACCGTACTCGGCGCGCTGTTGCTGAAGGAAAAGGTCGGCATCCGCCGCTGGACAGCGGTCACCATCGGTTTTCTCGGCGCAATGATCGTGATCCGGCCGGGGCTCGGCGTTGTTCATCCGGCGGTTCTACTGGTGATCGTCGCCACAATATTCTATTCGCTGCGCCAGATCATCTCCCGGGCACTGAGTGGATCCGACCGCACCACCACGACAGTTGCCTATACGGCATTGGCTGGCAGTTTTCTGCTCACCCTGCCACTGCCCTTCGTCTGGCAATGGCCGGTCTCGGCAACCCAGCTCACATTGCTCGCCGGCACTGCGATCCTGGCGGCGCTTGCCGAGGTGCTGGTGATAAAGTCGCTAGAGGTGGCCGAGGCCGCCGTTGTCGCTCCGGTGCACTACACATTGCTGATCTGGGGCACGATGTACGGCTATCTGGTTTTTGCGCAATTGCCGGATCGTTGGACCTGGATCGGCGCATCGATCATCGTGGCCACCGGTATCTACACGATGCACCGTGAACGCATGGTCGCTGGCAAGACGGCATCATAGGGCGCCAGGGCATTTTCAAAAACCACTCCTGACATAGGTTGTCAGGAGGGTCGCCGGACAGCGTTTCAATCGGATTGAGCCGATACGCTGCGGCGCGCATAGTCGGCCGGTTGATGTCACCGCCAATCAGGACCTTTCATGGAACCGTTCAAGAACGCCTATTCACCACAACTGGTCGCGTGCATCGCCGACCATCTGGAAAAACATGTTTCGCCTTTCGACCGGGACTCCTTTTGCCGACCGATATTGGCCGATCTCGAAAAGCTGGAACTGAAGGAGCGGGCGCAGCTGATCGCCGACAGCATTCACCAGGTACTTCCCGAAGACGCCGCAAAACGCACCGATGCGCTATTGGCGATGCTGCATCCTGATGAATGCGATCATGCCAATGGCAGCAGTGATGAGGACGGCATATGCGGCTGGGGCAGCATGCCCTTGACCATGATGGTTGGCCAGCGCTGGGTCGAGGATTTCGACCGGGCCATGGCTGTTCAAAAGGAACTGACAAAACGCGGATCGTCGGAATTCGGCGTTCGCTATTTCCTGCTTTCCGATCAGGAACGGGCGCTGAAGATCATGCGGGGTTGGATCGACGATCCGAACCGTCATGTCAGACGGCTGATTTCCGAAGGCACCCGGCCGCGCCTGCCCTGGGCCATGCAGCTGCCCCGACTGATCGAAGATCCGTCACCGATGATTCCGATCCTGACGGCGCTGCGTGATGACGATGAGGAATATGTCCGTCGCTCGGTCGCCAATCATCTGAACGACATTGCCAAGGATCATCCAGACAGTGTTGCCGATATCGCGGTGGACTGGATGAAAGGTGCCGGCAAACATCGACAGAAGCTGGTTCGCCATGCCTGCCGCACATTGATCAAGCAGGGACACCCAAGGGCAATGCAAGCCATCGGCGTCTCGGCGCCAAATATTGATGTCAAGTCACTGACCGTCGACACCGAAGCAGTTGTCTATGGCAACAGCCTCGACTTTTCCGCATCGCTGAAATCGAAAAGCGCGGCGGATCAGTCTCTGATCATCGATTATCTGATCCACTTCCGCAAAGCCAATGGCCAGCTTGCGGCGAAAGTGTTCAAGGGCAGCAAGATGACATTGCCGGCGGGCAAGACGCATATCTTCAAGAAAAGCCATCCGATCCGTCCCATCACCACCCGTCGCTACTATGGCGGCCGGCAGGGACTGTCATTGCGTATCAATGGCAAGGATTATGGCAGCGCAGAGTTCGACCTGATCATGCCTGAGACTGGCTGACACTGCCGGTCTCGCTTGGATCGACACTGAAATTGCGGTTACTCTGCTGGCTCCGGAACTCATCTTCGGGGTAGTGAAGCTATGACCCAGTTTGAAATCATTCCCGTTACCGCGGAAAACGTCACGGAAAAGGGCTTCTTCTGCAAGATGAGCGCCCGTGGCAAACCGGGATACGAACAAAAGCTTGCCTGGTTGAAGGAACGGTTCGCCGAGGGTCTGCAATTGCGACTGCTCGGCGGCGGTGAACGCGGATTTGTCGAGTTTATCCCCGGTGCCCATGCCTGGCGGGCCATCGAAAACGCGGAAGACTACCTCGTCATTCATTGCCTCTGGGTCGTTGGGCGCAGCAAGGGCAAAGGCTACAGCACCCTGTTGCTTGATGAGGTTCAGAACCATGCGCGGCAATATGGCTTCAAGGGTGTTGCCGCCGTCACCAGCAGCGGCAACTGGCTGATCGACGCAAAGATCCTTGAACATCACGGTTATGAGAAAATTGCGTCTGCACCTCCGGGCTTCGACCTGATGGTACTGAAATTCGATAGCGCGGCAGCCGATCCTCGTTTCTGCGGCTGTTGGGAGGAAAAGACAAAGGCGAGACCGGACGGTCTGATCATCTACCGTTCAGGCCAGTGTCCCTATCTCGACGACTCGGTCAACGCCGCGCGGGATTGCGCCGCCGCGGCAGGCATTGCTTTTGACGAAGTCGTATTGAACAGCGCCGAGGATGTCCGCAGATTTTCGCCGACACCATATGGCGTATTCGCCATGGTCTTGAACGGCAAGCTTCTGTCCTACCACTATCTCGGCACCAAGCAGCTGGCTGCGGCACTCGAAAAACACGCCGAATAAGCATTGTCCGCCACCGCCTGGTTTCCGAATGTTTTGTCAACCATTTCCAGAGAAACTGACGGAACTGGAACAGGATCGACATGACAAAGATCGCCTTTGTCGGCACCGGGTTCGTAGCCGACTACTACATGACAACGCTTCCCAATCATCCTGGACTCACGCTTGCCGGCGCATGGGACGGGAATCTCGATCGCCTGGGACAGTTCTGCGATTTTCACGACGTCCAGCAGTATGGCGACCTGTCCAAATTGCTCGCCGATCCTGACACCAGCATCATAGTCAACCTGACCACGCCTGAGAGCCACTACGCCATCAACAAATCCGCATTGCAGGCCGGCAAGCATGTCTATTGCGAAAAACCGCTGGCCATGCGGCGCGAACAGGCCGAGGAGCTTGTCGATCTGGCGGAGACGAAAGGACTGACCCTGTGTGCGGCTCCGGCAAACGCCCTCAGTGACGCCTTCGAGGCCGTTTCAAATCATCTCGCCACGGACACGATCGGCCGGCCCAGGCTGGTTTACGCCGAAATGGAAGATGGCCCGGTGTTTCGTGCCAATTGGCAGGACTGGAAAAGCCGCTCGGGCGCACCCTGGCCCGGAGTGCATGAGTTCGAGGTCGGCTGCACGCTCGAACATGCCGGCTACGGGCTGAGCTGGCTGGTCGGCCTTTTTGGACCCGTCAAACATTTGACCTCCTTTTCGGCCCTGGCATTTCCGGACAAAGGACCGGGTACACAAGATCTCAAACTCGCCCCCGATTTCTCGGTCGGATGCCTGACATTCGAAAGCGGTGTCATTGCCCGCATTACCTGCGGGCTCGCCGCGCCACGCGACCGCTCCTTCTCCGCCATGGGAGACAAGGGCACTCTTGTCCTGCGCGATTTGTGGGACAACCGGTCTCCGATCCATGTTTCAGCAGATGATGACCGCACATTCATCCAGAAGGTCGTCAACCAGATTGAACACAGGCTCGGACGAACCCTTCCCTTCCGCTTGACTGCCGGACGGGTGGCGCCGTACGCCAGACCGGCCGGATCCGGTCAACTTCCAAACTATCCCTCTAAGATCGATTTCGCACGCGGGATCGCGGAACAGGCCAGGGCAATCGGAGAGGATCGGAAACCGTTTTTTTCCGGCCGCGTCTCCTTGCATCTTACCGAACTGGCTCTGGCGCTGAGCGCCGGCGAACACGACTACACGATGAAAACAAGCTTTGATTTCAATCCGTCCTGGACGGATGCCTGAAACCAAAGGCCGGCACCCTTCAACCAAGAGCGGTTTTCAACGGTCCACGTTGCCAGGCGGTTTCCCCAAAAGGGTTTCGATGATCCGGAGCGCCTCAATACTGTCGGACAAGGGCGCGACAGGGTGCTCCGTCAAACTCCGCGCGACAGCATCGGCCGCTGCATCGATTTCAAATTGCAGGCCGTAGCCGGGGAAATCGAACCGCCTGTGCGTGATTCCCGGCAGCGGTGCATTGCGCGCAACATATCTTGCGGCACGGGCAAAAATAGATGATCCCCGTGCAAGGCCCATTTGCGCAAATGGGCCTCCCGTGAGATGCAACACGGATTGCGCGCCGATGAATGGTGCTTGAAGAACCAGAGTGCCGGTGGTTCCCGCGACGGCAAACAGGTTCGACCCCGTCCGGTTAATCGCGCAACTCATTTCCGCCTCGACGGTGCCGAATGCCAACCGGATTGTCGCCGACGAATCCACTCCGCTCGGCGCCGCGATCCAGCTTCCGTCAACGGCATCGGGCTTTCCCATCAGGGCGATGGCAAGTGAGATGGGATAGATGCCAAGATCGAAAAGGGCTCCTCCCCCGAGTGTTTTGTCGAAAAACCGACTTTCCGGAGAATATGCGTGGTGAAATGCCAGATCACTCTCGATGCGGATCACCTTGCCAATCGCTCCGGACGCCACGGTATCTTTGACAAAAGAGACCGCAGGCAGGAAACGGGTCCACATGGCCTCCATCAAAAACCTGCCGCGCTGCTTTGAAAGCGCTGACAGTTGCTCCGCATCGGCTGCCGTCAGAACAAGCGGTTTCTCGACAAGGACGGCTTTGCCAGCGTCCAGGACTGCATGCGCCGTGGAGTGGTGCGTGTCGTTCGGCGACGCGATATAGACGATGTCGACGTTCTCGTCCGCCAGCAGTGACGGCAGCGACGCGTAAGACGCTGCGGCGCCGTAGCGCGAGGCAAACGCACTTGCCTTGTCGGCGGATCGCGAACAGACCGCCGAAAGGACCGACTGTTTGGAAAATGTCAGATCAGCGGCGAAATGTTTCGCAATCGTACCCGTACCGACAATGGCCCAGCTGATGGAAGAACCGGATCCTGATTGTTTCTTTGTCATGAATGAGCCTGCCGAGAGCGTTGAGCCATTATCTATCCGCCACCGTCAACGCTATATGAATCTCAGGGTCTAGATCCTGGCAGACCATATCCTGCGAAACCGAAGAATGACAATCGGCCGCGCACACGTGTTAATCGAAGAGTGAGTAGAACCAAACCACCCCATTCACTGAGGCTGAAATTCATTCGCAGATGAGGAGATTGTATAAATGACCAGCAAAATCACTGGTGGCTGCGCCTGCGGCAAGGTGCGATACACCTCCGAAGCGGCCATCGAATTTTCCTTTCAGTGCCATTGCCGCAAATGCCAGCGGGCGACCGGCACCGGCCATTCCTCGGCTTTTGCCCTTCCGGTAGCCGAGGTCGAACTGTCCGGTGATATTCGCTATTTCCAGCAATCGTCCGACTCCGGCTCAGCCACCCATTCGGGTTTCTGCCCCGAATGCGGTTCGCCGATCCTCAGCAAGACAGATCGGTTTCCCGAACGGATTTATCTGCATGCGGCAACGCTCGATGACCCAGGTGGTTTCGAATCCAAATTTGCTGTATTCGAAGAAATGGCCCAGCCGTGGGATCCTGGCAATCCGGCGCTCAAGACTGCTTCG
>JAJFHT010000345.1 GCA_021775495.1 Hyphomicrobiales bacterium
CCTGAACCGCCTGCTGATCGAAAGCCGCGGCAAGCTGGACATGCATCTCATTCCAAAAACACTTGAGCACATCGGGCCGATCCTGATTGCCACCACTGCGGTGCTGGTAAGCTGCCTCGCCGTCACGTCGATCGGCCAGACTCAGACCTCACGCATTTTCGGCTTCACATGCATTGTCGTTCTGATCTTCGCCCTGGTCACCAACATGACCATCCTGCCGGCCATGACCGCCGTGTTCCGAAGGCGCAAGCTGATCTGAACGATCACCTGATTGCGCCAAGAGTATCCGTATTGATCAATGCGTAGACACGATCCTTCAGGATTTTGGTCGCTGCGGAGTTGTCCTTTGGCAGCATTGCAATGTCCTCCGGTTCGATCGGCTCGCCAATGGTGATCGCAATGGTTCCGACATCGTTCTGCCTGTAAAATTCGCGGATTATGAACATCCCGCGCAGCATGGGATGTAAAAGTCCCAATGCATAAAAGAACCATGAATTGCGACCGTGAACGTAAGCCGGGATAATTCGCGCGCCGGTTAAGCGCGCTAGCCGCACGGCGTGCGGTGTCCATTCGGGATCGCGGATCGACAGGGTTGAAAACTGAAATCCGGAAACAATGCCGGCCGGGAACAGCAGTAGGCTGGTATTGTTATGCAGCGCCCTGACTGACGCACGCATCGGTGCAATGTTCTCAACTTTGCACCCTTGTCTGTCGAAAGAATCGACAGAGATGACAAATCTGGAAAGCGGTCCAATATCCTCGATGTAGCGGGTTCCAAAGACTCGAAAGTCACAACCACTTCGCTCAAGCAACCATGCCAGCACAGGTGCCTCGGTCGCCCCATAGGGTTGATTTGCAACGATGATCCGAGGTCGCGATGGGTCCAGCTGATCCACTCCGGGACCGTCAAACTCGGGCTCCATTCCGATAACATCAAGCGCATCACGCAGTGGCGTGTCGCTGTCACCGATAGCCTGCAATCTTCGAACATCGCGGTTGAGCCGTCCCACCGCAGAAAACCGTTCACGAATGGAACGAGCAAACCCTTGATGCTGTTCAGAAATCTGGACTGACGGCAATAAGCATCAATATCAATGACAAATTGCGGCTGATCGTCCATCGTCACCCCAAGCGCTCTGGCGGCCATTCAAAGCAGAGTCGATAGTTAGAAACAACCGCCACGGCCGCCTCAGCGATGGCCAGATCGGCCCAGCGAATAGACATGATCCTTAAGCCACGCCGTCGCTTGCGCGTCATCCTCCGGCAGGCTGGCCATGTCCTCGGCACCAAGCGGCTTGCCGATGGTCGCCCTGACCTGACCGGTCGCGCTCTGTCGGTAGAATTCGCGCACCAGCAGCAAGGAGCGCAGCAGCGGATGCACCATGCCCATCGCATTGAACAGGAGCGAATTGCGTCCGTGCACGAACACGGGAACGATTTTTGTCGATGTCCGTCTGGCCAGCAGCACCGCATGATGCGACCAGTCCGGATCACGAACCGACAGGCTCGAAGGGTGAAAATGCGATACGATCCCTGCGGGAAATATTACAAGGGACTGGCGTTCCCGCAACGCCTTGATCGATGCCCTGAGGGGCGCAAGGTTTCGGACCTTTGGCAGCGACGGATCGAATGAATCAACCGAAATCAGATAAGGTGAAAGCGGTCCGATATTGTCAAGGAACTGTGTTCCCATGATTTTCACGTCGCAGCCGTGCTGCTCCATCAACCGCCCCAGCACCACAGCCTCAATGGCGCCAAACGCATGGTTGGCAACAATGACATAGGGTTCCGCCGGATCGAGATGATCGAGCCCGGGACCATCAAAGGCCGGTTCCACGCCGATGACATTCAGCGAATTGCGGAACGGCGTGTGGGTATTGTCCATCGCCTGCCAAGCGCGGACATCCGTGTCGAACCGGCCCAATCTGAGCGGACCTTCGGCAAACGGCACGACCGCTCCCTTGATCATGTTCAGAAACGGCGACTGGCGGCAAAACGCGTCGATATCAATGATGCGCTGTGGTTGCTCGTTCATCTGTTTCCCGAATGATTCACTGCTCGATCAAGGCGGCTTGTAACAGGATCATGACGGAAAATGCATGGAATTATTTCGCCGGTTCAACTGTCTGAATGTGCCGGCCCTGTACGCCGGTCGCCGATTGCTCAACTGCCGTCAGCCGCCTGGACCGCCTCAACTGTCGCAATGGTAAGTTGCCCCGGAAGCGCATCGATGGCGAACCAGCCAAGCTGCGACAGTGCATCCGGTTCACGGATCTCGGGCTCACCTGAGACAATTGCCGCGAGATAGACAATGGATACCCAGTGCTCGCCTCGCTCATGGTCGATTTGGTCCGAGACGGAGAGGATCCGTTGCGGCCGGATTTCAATCCCGAGTTCCTCGCGCAATTCGCGTACCGCAGCGGATTCGAGTGTTTCCATGGCTTCAACCTTGCCGCCCGGCAATCCCCAGTGCCCTGCCTCCGGTTGGCGCTTGCGCTTGACCAGCAACAAGCGGCCGAGATTGTCACGAATGAATGCACCGCAACCAATCCTTGGGCCAATTGCAGGCCCGCTGGCATCTCGACGTTCGCTTTCACTCAATGCGCAGATTTATCGGTTAGCGCGATGTCCGCCTTTTTGAGACCGCGTAACAAAAGGCCGCCCGCCAGTGCGCGCCGGTATTTCGCGGTTG
>JAJFHT010000346.1 GCA_021775495.1 Hyphomicrobiales bacterium
ACGGTGCTCGAACACTTTCCGGTCGCGCTCGGTGGTCAGGATTGCCATTCCAACGAGAGCGGTGCCCATACAGGCGACATCTCGGCGGCAATGCTGAGGGATGCCGGAGCGGCCCATGTCATTGTCGGCCATTCCGAACGCCGCACCGATCATTGCGAATCCGATGCCGACGTGATGGCCAAGGCCCAGGCGGCATGGTCTGCGGGCCTGACCGCCATCATTTGCGTCGGTGAAACCGAAGCCCAGCGGGATGCCGGCGAGACACTGGCGGTTTTGTCCCGCCAGATCGAAGGGTCGGTCGCCGCAACGACAGATGCCGCAAACAGCGTCATTGCGTATGAACCGGTATGGGCGATCGGAACCGGTAAAACTCCGACTATCGAAGACGTCGCGGCTGCGCACGGTCACATTCGTTCCGAACTCGCAAGGATACTGCATGACGATGCCGCCTCACGGTTGGCGGTTCTTTATGGTGGTTCGGTCAAGCCCGGCAACGCTGCCGAGCTTATAGCAATCCCGAACGTGAACGGGGCGCTTGTTGGCGGTGCCAGCTTGAAAGCCACAGATTTTCTTGGAATTACCGCTGCCTGCGCAACTCTTTGAAGGCAAGTGCGCCTTCACGCGCATTGTTTTATGAACCTGCGCCACCATATTGGTTCGCAGGGCTTGGAAAGAACATAAAAGCCGTGTAAACAGCCGCGTCCGCAGGATCGGTCATATATCCCGGACTGCAACCCAATTCACCGGAAACACCCATGGAAACCGTCCTTATCGTCATTCATCTAATGGTCGTTCTGGCCCTCGTCGGTGTTGTCCTTCTGCAACGCTCCGAAGGGGGTGGGCTTGGAATCGGCGGTGGATCCGGATTGATGACCGCGCGCGGCGCGGCAAATGCGCTGACGCGGACAACCGCAATTCTCGCCGCGGCATTTTTCGCCACATCGCTGCTTCTGTCGATCCTGGCCCGATACGGCGAGCGGCCGGCCGATATTCTGGACCGGGTTCCAGCCGCCATCGGCGAACAGTCCGGTGAAGGCAATGGTGTGTTGAACCAGCTCGGCGGTTCGAACAACCAGGATGCCGACGTTCCCTCAGCGGGTGGCGAGACGGCTCCTTCCGAAGTTCCAACCTCGCAATAAAACCGGCAAAAGAGCGACGTGGTCTACTGTATGATGTCGTTCTGAGGTTTGACAGGCTTTGTCACGCGCGTTTTGCCGTCAGAATCCGGGGAATTTCATGGATTGACGATTCCCGTCCATCCGCTCATCCAAAGAAAAATGTGGTGCAAGTGATTTTTCGCTAGCGGAATCGACTAACCCACGATAACGACATAAGCCCATGGCGCGATACGTATTCATCACTGGCGGCGTGGTTTCTTCCCTCGGAAAAGGCATTGCTGCAGCTGCACTCGGTGCACTGTTGCAGGCCCGCGGGTACCGGGCACGCATTCGAAAACTGGACCCCTATCTCAATGTCGATCCAGGGACGATGTCCCCGTATCAGCACGGCGAGGTCTTTGTGACCGATGACGGGGCCGAGACCGATCTGGATCTTGGGCACTACGAACGTTTCACCGGACGCTCGGCAAATCAGCAAGACAACATAACGACCGGCCGGATCTACAAGAACATCATCGAGAAAGAACGCCGTGGCGACTATCTTGGCGCCACGGTACAGGTCATTCCGCATGTCACCGACGAGATCAAGAATTTCGTTCTTGAAGGCAATGAGGATTACGATTTCGTATTGTGCGAGATCGGCGGAACGGTTGGTGACATCGAAGCCATGCCCTTCCTGGAAGCCATCAGGCAGCTGGGCAACGATCTGCCGCGCAACAACGCTGTCTATGTCCACCTCACGCTGATGCCTTTCATACCCACTGCAGGCGAGCTCAAAACTAAACCGACACAGCACTCCGTCAAGGAACTGCGCTCGATTGGCATCGCGCCCGATGTGCTTCTGGTCCGGGCTGACCGTTCGATACCACAGGAGGAGCGGCGCAAACTGTCATTGTTCTGCAATGTCCGCGAATCCGCCGTCATCCAGGCCCTGGACGTTCCGCACATCTACGATGTTCCGATGGCCTATCATCAGGAAGGGCTCGATGGCGAAGTGCTTGCTGCATTCGGTATCGATCCGGCTCCCAAACCGCGCATGGAGCGCTGGGAAGAGATATCGGACCGCATCCATAACCCGGAAGGCGAGGTGACGATTGCCGTTGTCGGCAAATATACCGGACTCAAGGATGCTTATAAGTCGCTTATCGAAGCGCTGCATCACGGCGGTATGGCAAACCGTGTCCGGGTGAAGCTCGAGTGGATCGAATCGGAAGTTTTTGAACAACAGGATCCGGCCCCGATGCTGGAAAAAGTTCACGGGATTCTGGTGCCGGGCGGTTTTGGTGAGCGTGGTTCAGAGGGAAAGATTCTTGCAGCCCGCTTTGCCCGGGAGCGGAAGGTGCCGTATTTCGGCATCTGTTTCGGCATGCAGATGGCGGTTGTGGAAGCTGCAAGGTCCCTGGCAGGTATTGAGGGCGCATCTTCTACCGAATTTGGTAAGACAAAAGAACCGGTTGTTGGTCTCATGACCGAATGGCTGAAAGGCAACATGCTGGAGAAACGCAAGGCAACCGGCGATCTGGGCGGTACGATGCGACTCGGCGCCTATAAAGCCGTATTGAACGAGACGACGCGCATTTCTTCGATTTATGATGGCACCGACATATCGGAACGTCATCGTCACAGATACGAGGTGAATATCGACTACAAGGAACGGCTGGAGGAATGCGGTCTGGTATTCTCCGGCATGTCTCCTGATGGTATTTTGCCCGAAACGATCGAATATGCCGATCACCCCTGGTTTATTGGTGTTCAATACCACCCGGAACTGAAATCCCGGCCATTCGAGCCACATCCTCTGGTCGCTTCATTTATTGCCGCGACGGTGGAACAGTCCCGATTGGTCTGAACCAAGGCCATGGCAACACCGGGCGGCCGTGCATTGGACCATCTGGTTTTTCCGGTCGGCGATCTGCAAACCGCCCGAACCAGGTATCAGGCACTGGGTTTTACGGTTGCTCCAAATGGACGACATCCCTTTGGCACTGAAAATGCCAATATCTTTTTTCCCGATGGAACTTTTCTGGAGCCGCTCGCGGTAGCCGATGCGCAAGCATATGCATCAGCGCAGGACGACAACACTTTTGTCCGAAATGACAGAGCGGCGAGGGCTGCTTACGGCGATGACGGTTTCTCCCACATAGTCCTGTCGACGGAAGACGCAAATGCCGATGATCGGGATTTTTCAGAACGCGGCGTATCCGGCGGTCCGGTGGTTCGATTCTCGCGCGCCTTCCGGACGCCCGACGGCGCGCAGCAGGAAGCGGAGTTTCTGCTGGCTTTCGCAAGCCGCAATACCGCGCCCGACGGATGCTTTTTCACCTGCGAAACGGTCAAGGTTCCTTCGGTAGACCGCTCTTCATTGCTGCAACATGCGAACGGCGCCATCAAGATAAATAAAGTTATCAGCTGTATGGAAGAACCTTTTGATATAAAAGCGTTTATTCAAAAACTGGTGGGCGAAGCAATTCCACTGGAGTCACCGGAAGAGCTGCGATACGCCTTGCCAAACACGGCATTTTCGGTGTTTACACCTGCTGCGATTGAGCAGCGATTTGGCGTGGTGGTAGAAGGCCCGGGCATTAGATTGAGGCATAGTGGATTTGTTGTTGCGGTAATGAAATTGGCGGAATGCCGCCGGGTTCTTGAGCAAAACGAAATCGACTTTACAACCATCGGCGGCCGGCTGGTCGTTCACCCGGTCCCGGGCCAGGGCGCATTCATCGTGTTTGAGGACATGTCATGAGCAGGACAAACAGCATCGTTTCGGTTGGTAAGGCAAATTTTTCCAACGCCGCACCGCTGAGCCTTATCGCCGGTCCCTGTCAGTTGGAAAGCCGTGGCCATGCATTTGACATGGCCGGCGCCCTGTCGGAACTCACACAGCAACTCGGCATCGGGTTTGTATACAAGACAAGTTTCGACAAGGCCAACAGGACGAGCCTTGCGGCAGAACGAGGTGTCGGGCTCGAGGATGCGCTTGCGGTTTTCTCCGACCTGAGGGAACAACTGGGTGTACCGGTTCTCACCGATGTTCACACAGCAGAACAGTGCGCACTCATTGCACCGGCGATTGATGTCCTGCAGATCCCGGCGTTCCTGTGCCGGCAGACAGATTTGCTGGTCGCCGCCGCCGAGACCGGGAAAGCGATCAACATCAAGAAAGGTCAGTTTCTTGCGCCCTGGGACATGAAGAATGTGCTCGCCAAGGTCACCGAAAGCGGCAATCCGAACGTCATGTTGACCGAGCGTGGCGCTTCGTTTGGTTACAATACGCTGGTGTCGGACATGCGCGCACTACCAATCATGGCGGAAACCGGCGCGCCTGTCATTTTCGATGCAACCCATTCCGTGCAACAGCCGGGCGGACAGGGCAGTTCTTCCGGAGGCGAACGCCGGTTCGTTGAAACACTCTCAAGAGCTGCCGTTGCAGTCGGCGTGGCAGGCGTGTTTATCGAAACCCATGAAGACCCAGACAATGCGCCCTGTGACGGTCCCAATATGGTGCGTCTGAAGGATATGCGCGCATTGCTGGAACGGCTTCAGGCGATCGACCAGATTGCCAAATCCTGAGTGATCATTCGCTCAGGGTCAGGGACGGCAATTCGGCTTTTCCCTGGCTGGGTTGCGGGTCGTTGCAGGACGTAACGAATGCAGCAACAATAAACATCATGGTTACAATTCCACCGATATGCGACATTTCTGGCTCCTCGTTTCAGCCTTTCCCGCTTGCAAATCACTCTGACTGCACATCCCGGCAACAATCCGGCATGTGAAATGAAATTTCATAACAGGGATTTTCCTCGCGTGATGCATTCGTTATGAGCAGTCCTCCCGATCACCTGTTGGAGCGTATAAACAAGATACGCTCCAGAACCGTCAACCGACAAAGGATCCCCCAATGACCGCAATCATAGATATCATCGGCCGTGAAATTCTCGACAGCCGCGGGAATCCGACCGTCGAGGTTGATGTCGAACTGGAGGACGGCGCACGTGGGCGGGCCGCGGTTCCTTCCGGCGCTTCGACCGGCGCCCATGAGGCGGTCGAATTGCGCGATGGTGGTCAACGTTATCTGGGCAAGGGCGTCGAAAAGGCAGTCAATGCGGTCAACGGCGAAATATTCGAGGCGATCGGGGGCATGGAGGCGGAAAACCAGATCCATATCGACCGCACCATGATTGAACTCGATGGAACGCCCAACAAGGCCCGGCTGGGCGCAAATGCCATTCTTGGTGTGTCCCTTGCTGTGGCCAAAGCAGCCGCCGAGGCAACCGGCCTGCCGCTTTACCGTTATGTGGGGGGAGCCAGCGCGCACATTTTGCCTGTTCCGATGATGAACATCATCAACGGAGGGGCACATGCCGACAACCCGATCGATTTCCAGGAATTCATGATCATGCCGGTCGGCGCGAATTCGATCCGCGAGGCCGTCCGGATGGGCGCCGAGGTTTTCCATACGTTGAAGAAAGACCTGAAGGACGCAGGGAAAAACACCAATGTTGGAGATGAGGGTGGTTTCGCGCCGGATCTGAAAAGCGCCGAAGCCGCGCTGGATTTTGTCATGAAATCGATCGAGAAGGCGGGTTACGCGCCAGGTGAGGACATGGCAATCGCTCTGGACTGCGCCGCAACAGAGTTTTTCCAGGACGGCAAATATGTCTATGAGGGCGAAGGCAAGACCCGCGACGCGAAAGAACAGGCCGCCTATCTTGCCAAACTGTCGGCAGACTATCCGATCATCTCGATCGAGGACGGCATGTCGGAAGACGATTGGGAAGGCTGGAAGGAATTGACCGATATTGCCGGCAGCAGGGTACAACTGGTCGGCGATGATCTCTTCGTGACCAATTCTTCACGCCTGCGCGACGGCATCAAGATGGGAGTGGCCAACTCCATCCTGGTCAAGGTCAACCAGATCGGAACCCTCAGCGAAACACTCGACGCCGTGGAAACGGCACACAAAGCCGCTTACACCTCCGTGATGTCACACCGGTCCGGTGAAACCGAAGACTCCACGATTGCCGATCTCGCTGTGGCGACAAATTGCGGGCAGATCAAAACCGGTTCTCTCGCCCGATCCGACCGACTCTCCAAATACAACCAGCTGATCCGCATCGAGGAACAGCTCGGACCGCAGGCTAGCTACGCAGGCAAATCTGTTTTGAAAGCCTGATCACCAAAACGCGCGTCCGCTGAAATTGCACGTCATGCTAACCCAACATTAAGCATGGCGTGCAACACTCTGCACCAGTGGTTTTGAGTGTGTAGCAGACAGCGTTTTTGAGTATGTGGACCAGACAGCGGAAGAGAACCAACACCGGACGTTTCATCGTCCCGGCGCTCGCAAGTGCCTTCCTGGCCTATTTCGGCTTTCACGCCTACCACGGCGAATTCGGGATTTATTCCAAATACAAACTGGAAGAACGTGTTGAAAAATTGCATGTTCAGCTTGCCGGTCTCAAGCGCGAAAGAAGCGAGCTTGAGCGGCGGGTGCAACTGTTGCACGACGGTACGTTGGAGAAAGATATGCTGGATGAGCAGGCGAGAAAGGCACTGAATCTTTCCCATCTGCATGAGATCACAATCATCCGTCCAATATCGAGTATTGATTAACTGAATTTAAGTTAATCCAAAATCTTTAAACGATTTGAACAGCTTGCGCGCATAGCAGCCATGCAGCGCGGTCGGTTGAACTTGGTTCGCAAACTGATAATGTTCGGCAACATTGTCAGGGAGTGAGATATGGCGACACGGGCCAAACGGACGCCCGCCGCGAAGGCAAAGGCGTCGTCCTCAAGCAGGAAGAAAGGCACGGCTCCAGAGCCGGCCGATTTCAACAAGGATCAGGAATTCGCGGGCTATCGCGACATGCTCCTGATCAGGCGCTTCGAGGAGAAGGCCGGCCAGCTGTATGGCATGGGGTTCATCGGCGGGTTCTGTCACCTTTACATCGGACAGGAAGCCGTCGTTGTCGGCATGCAGATGGCGCTGAAGGAAGGTGATCAGGTGATCACCGGATATCGCGATCACGGACATATGCTGGCTTGTGGAATGGAAGCACGCGGCGTTATGGCCGAGTTGACCGGCCGGCGTGGCGGATATTCGCGTGGCAAGGGCGGCTCCATGCACATGTTCTCCAAGGAAAAGCACTTCTACGGCGGGCACGGAATTGTTGGCGCGCAAGTCTCTCTCGGGACCGGCCTGGCCTTTGCCAACCGCTACCGCGACAACGGCAATATTTCGACCGCCTATTTCGGCGATGGCGCCTCGAACCAGGGGCAGGTGTATGAAAGTTTCAACATGGCTTCGCTGTGGAAGCTTCCGGTCATCTACGTGATTGAAAACAATCGCTATGCCATGGGTACCGCTGTTTCGCGCTCCTCTGCGGAAACCGATTTTTCCCATCGCGGCCTTTCATTCAAGATTCCCGGGATGCAGGTTGATGGCATGGATGTGCGTGCCGTGAAGGCCGCGGGAGAGGAGGCGGCCGAATGGTGCCGGTCGGGCAAGGGCCCGATGATCCTTGAAATGATGACCTACCGCTACAGGGGGCACTCGATGTCCGATCCGGCCAAATACCGGTCGAAGGACGAGGTGCAGAAAATGCGCTCCGAACACGACCCGATCGAGCAGGTCAAAGCCCGGCTTGGTGACAAGAAATGGGCGACGGAAGAAGAGCTCAAGACCGTAGACCGGGAGGTTCGCGAGATCGTGGCAGACGCGGCCGAGTTCGCGCAATCCGATCCGGAACCGGATGCTTCCGAACTGTTCACAGATATCACGATTTAAGGGAGGGCGGAGACATGCCGATTGAAATTTTGATGCCTGCGCTCTCGCCGACAATGGAAGAGGGCAACCTGTCCAAATGGGTCAAACAGGAAGGCGACGCCGTAACTGCCGGCGATGTGATCGCTGAAATCGAAACCGACAAGGCGACAATGGAAGTTGAAGCGGTCGACGAAGGGACTCTTGGCAAGATTTTGGTGGCGGAGGGCGCCGAAGGTGTGAAGGTTAACACGCCTATTGCCGTTCTTCTGGCCGAAGGTGAAAGTGCCGATGCGATTGGCTCGGCGCCGGCTGCTGAAGCCGCTCCGGTGGCCACCGCGGAACCAGCGCCACCACCGGCTGCCGCGATCCCGCAACCCATTGCGGTCGAAGCTGCAAGTGATCCGGATATTCCGTCCGGTACCGAGATGGTCCCGACGACCGTCCGCGAGGCCCTGCGCGACGCCATGGCGGAAGAGATGCGCCGTGACGGCGATGTCTTTGTCTTGGGCGAGGAGGTTGCCGAATACCAGGGCGCCTACAAGATCACCCAGGGCCTGCTTGATGAATTCGGCGCCCGGCGGGTCGTCGACACGCCGATTACCGAACACGGA
>JAJFHT010000347.1 GCA_021775495.1 Hyphomicrobiales bacterium
GGCGGCGCTTGGCCGCCCCTTCGCGCCGCTGTTTCACAAGCTGCCGGGATTGAAGCCGTTCGGAGCGATGCTGGACATGGCGCCGGTTTCGGTTCCCGCACCCTCGCCGTTTGCAGAACCGGGTGATCACGCACCCAAGACCGCCAGCAAGGGCAGGGTCGCCATTCTGACCGGATGCGCCCAGCCGGTGCTCGATCCGGGCATCAACGAGGCGACCATTCGCCTGCTCAACCGTGCCGGTATCGAAGTGGTCGTGCCGAAGGGCGAGGCTTGTTGTGGAGCGCTGGTGCATCATATGGGCCGCGAAGAAGCGGCGCTTGCAGCGGCACGAAACAATGTCGATGCCTGGACCCGGGAAATCGACAGCGGTGGCCTCGATGCCATCCTCATCACCGCTTCAGGCTGCGGCACAACCATCAAGGACTATGGTTACATGCTGCGGGAAGACCCCGATTATGCCGGCAAGGCGGCCCGCGTCTCGGAGCTGGCTCGCGACGTGACCGAATATCTGACCGGCATCGATCTGCCGGAACCGGAATTTCGGCCCGGCCTGACCGTCGCCTACCATTCGGCCTGTTCGATGCAGCACGGCCAGCGCATCACCAGCCAGCCGAAGGACCTGTTGAAAGCCGCCGGATTTGCCGTGAAGGAGCCGCGCGAGGGACATTTGTGCTGCGGTTCGGCCGGTACCTACAACATCATGCAGTCCGAAATCGCGTCGACACTGCGCGACCGCAAGGTCAGGAACATCGAAGCCACCGGCGCCGACCTGATCGCCGCCGGCAATATTGGTTGCATTAGCCAGATTGGCTCCGGCAGCCAATTGCCGATCGTCCATACCGTCAAGCTGCTGGACTGGGTCCACGGCGGACCGAAGCCACAAGGCATTCCAGATGCCCGTACCGAACCGGCGGTGATTGCCGCCGAATAGCTGCCGCCAATCCACACAAAAAAAGAGGCGGCCAGCGGCCGCCCCTTTCGTCCCCACTTTGACCAGTTGGCAAGGTCCTACATGACAATGACCTTGGTTCCGTTGTTTACCCGTTCATAAAGGTCGACGACATCTTCGTTGCGCATCCGGATGCAGCCGGAGGAGACGGCGCGGCCGATCGTCCAGGGCTGGTTGGTGCCGTGAATGCGGTAGAGTGTCGATCCAAGATAGAGCGCCCGCGCGCCGAGCGGATTGGCGGGCCCGCCGGGCATGTATTTGGGCAGGATGCGGCCCTTTCTCTTTTCGCGCGCGATCATTTCGGCTGGCGGACGCCAGTCCGGCCAGTGTTTCTTCTGCGTGACCTTGTGCGTTCCGGCCCATTCAAAACCAGGCTTGCCAACGCCAACGCCGTAGCGCCGGGCCTTGCCTCCGGCCTGAACCAGATAGAGAAACCGCTGATTGGTATCGATGATGATCGTTCCGGCCTTGTGTTTGCTGGAATAACTGATCTGCTGCGGCAGATAGGTCGGATCGAGAGCGCGGTTGATTGTTTTCTTTGTTGGAACCGCCACCGCCGCCGTCTGCATCGTGTTACGCCGCGTTTTCTTGCGAACCACGAAACTCGGGCGTCGGCGCTCCTGCCGCGCCCGCGGCAGCGACCGGATAACCCTGCGCTGCTGGACCCGTTGACGAACCACGGTTCGACGCAGGCTGCGCGCCTTGCGGTTCGGTTTCAACTGCATCACCCATGGCGCAGTCAAATCGGGACTCAGCACCACCGGTGGTTTTTGCCGGTAGCGGTCATTGGCTCCAGCCTGGGTTTGCAGTGCGAAGATTGCAATCAGCGCAATGCATAGGATCTGTATCATTCTCATCGGACGTCAACTCCAAACACTCGGTCACGAATGCGCCAGTTGCCGTAAACCAGTTCTGCCCAACCCGCGCGAATGGAATTGTCGGCCTTCCGCAGAGTCAAAAAGGTGAATCAGCGTCGATAAAATGCGATTCAACGTCGAAACCATTTGGTGTGGTTACCGGGCGGTTCAGGAATCTGGTAAATGGCCCATTAAACAGATATGTGAGCGGCTTAACGAATGGGACGCGCTTGAAAGATGGTGGAAGACAACACAGGCCTTGTGATCGGTTCAGATGGAAAACATCGTTGCTGGTGGCATGGCAATCTCGATGATTACCTTGCCTATCACGATGCCGAATGGGGCCGACCGGTTGCCGACGATATCCGCCTGTTCGAGAAGATCTGCCTTGAAGGCTTCCAGTCCGGCCTGTCCTGGTTGACGATCCTGCGCAAGCGAGAGAATTTCCGAAACGGTTTTGCCGGTTTCGATTTCCACAAAGTGGCGCAGTTCAATGAGGGTGATGTGGAACGATTGGTGCAGGATGCCGGCATCATTCGGCACCGTGGCAAGATCAACTCGACTATCAACAATGCCAAACGGGCCATCGAGATGGTTGAGAGCGAAGGTTCGCTGTCGGCCTATTTCTGGAAGTGGGAACCGGCGCCGGACGCCCGGCCGGAAAAAATTGATTTTGAAGCCGTCGGGAAAATGGCATTTACCGAGGTGTCGACGGCAATCTCGAAAGACCTCAAAAAACGCGGCTGGTCATTTGTAGGGCCGACGACTGTCTATGCCTTCATGCAGGCGATGGGCCTGGTCAATGATCACCTTGAGGGATGTTATTGCCGCCAGGAAATCGAAGCTGCGCGGGCCAGCTTCGTTCGCCCAACCGGATGAAGTTCCCTGCCACCTTGTGGCAATGATTTCAATCCGCTACGAAGGCCGCGCCCGCTCCGAAGCGAACGGCATTATTTCTCGACACAACATTCCGCAAGCCGGATTTTGATTTCATGGATCAGAAGAAGAAAAAACCACAGAAGCTGAAAGCGCGTCTGCCGCGCGGTTTTGTCGACCGCCTGCCGGACGAAATCCGCGCAACGGACGACATGCTTGCCGGTATCCGAGATGTCTACGAACTCTATGGCTTTGAACCTGTCGAGACGCCACTGTTCGAATACACCGATGCGCTGGGAAAATTCCTGCCGGATTCCGATCGCCCGAATGAGGGTGTGTTTTCGCTGACCGACGATGACGAGCAGTGGATGAGCCTGCGTTACGATCTTACTGCGCCGCTGGCCCGGCACGTGGCCGAGAATTTCAATGAGATTCAACTGCCGTACCGGACCTATCGGGCCGGTTGGGTATTTCGTAATGAAAAACCCGGACCGGGGCGGTTTCGGCAATTCATGCAATTCGATGCCGATACGGTTGGCGCGCCTGGCGTCCAGGCCGACGCCGAAATGTGCATGATGATGGCCGACACCATGGAACGGCTGGGCATTGCCCGGGGCGACTATGTGATCCGTGTCAACAACCGCAAGGTTCTCGACGGTGTGCTGGAGGCAGTCGGGCTTTCCGGTGACGACAATGCCGGGCGCCGGCTTGGCGTGCTGCGCGCCATCGACAAACTGGATCGGTTTGGCGAAACCGGCGTACGGCTTTTGCTGGGCGAGGGGCGCAAGGACGAGAGCGGCGATTTCACCAAGGGCGCCGGCCTGGAGCCGGGGCAGATCGATGCGGTCTTTGCCATGTTCGACTTCAAGGTGACCATCGAAACGGCTGCAGACGGAAGCGTCGAAAAATCCGTGGAAGGCGCATTTCCGGCAGGCTTCCCGTTGATTTCCGACATTCCGGCGCTCAACGCCGGCCTCGATGAACTGGCCCAGATCGCCGCGTTGGTCAAAGCGGCCGGCTATGATGATGGCCGGGTCAGGATTGATCCTTCCGTGGTGCGTGGTTTGGAATATTACACCGGGCCGGTCTACGAGGCCGAATTGCTGTTCAATGTTACCAACGAGAAGGGCGAAACGGTACAGTTCGGGTCGGTTGCCGGTGGCGGTCGGTATGATGGTCTGGTGTCGCGCTTTCGCGGCGAGTCGGTACCGGCAACCGGTTTTTCGATTGGCGTGTCGCGCCTGATGACAGCCTTGAAGAACCTTGGCAAGCTGGATTTTAACCGGGTAGAGGCGCCGGTCGTTGTTTGTGTCATGGACCGCGATATTGCCAGCATGAGCCGCTACCAGAAGATGGTTTCCGACCTGCGAAACAACGGCATTCGCGCAGAGTTGTATCAGGGCAATCCGAAAAAGTTCGGCAGGCAACTGGCATATGCCGATCGCCGTGACAGTCCCTGCGCGATTATTCAAGGCTTTGACGAGCGGGCGCGGGGCGAGGTGCAAATCAAGGATCTTGTCGAAGGCAAGCGGTTGTCAGCCGAAATCGAAGACAATGTCACCTGGCGTGAATCGCGCCCGGCTCAGATAACCGTCACGGAGGCGGAACTGGTTTCGGAGGTCAGGAAAATCCTCGCCGCCCATGCTGAAGACCGGTCCAGGGTCGGGTAGTCTGGATGGAAACGCGGTTTTCCGGAACAGCCGGCGAAATTGCGCGCTTTCTTGAGCGGCGTGCCACCGAGCCAGTGAATATTCCGGTGCTTCAGCCGGCCGACCCCTTTCTCGACATGGCGGGGGAGGATCTGCGCAGCCGTATATTCCTGACCGAAAGCGAAACAGGCGACAGCCTGTGTCTGCGACCTGAATTCACCATTCCGGTCTGTCGCGACCACATAGCAAAAAATGCACAGACCCCGCGCCGCTATGGTTATCTGGGGGAAGTGTTTCGCCAGCGCCGTGAAGGCGGAACCGGGTTTCTGCAGGCCGGCATAGAGGATCTTGGTGATCCTGATCTGGCGGCCGGCGATGCGCGTTCCATTGCCGATGCCCACGCGCTATTGCGCCACGTCCTGCCGCACGGGCAATTGCAGGTCGTACTCGGAGACCAGGCTGTTTTCGATGCGGTGTTGGAGGCCCTCGGCCTCCCGCGCGGCTGGCAGCAGAAGCTTGCCCGGGCTTTTGGCACATCCGATCAGCTCGAAACCGCGCTTGCCGAACTGGCCCGTCCGCAAAATCCAGCCGGCCAGACCGGTGCCGTCGGCAAGTTGGCGACATCGGGCGATCAAACCAGCCTTGAGCGTCATATTGCCGGTGCGATGGAACAGGCCGGGCTGCCTTTGACGGCTGGCCGCTCAGCGTCGGAAATTGCCGCGAGGATGATTGAAAAACAAAGACTGTCGGAAACCAGGCTGTCGGCAGATGCCCTTGAAGCACTGCGCGCATTTCTGGCCATTCGGGTTCCGCTGAAACAGGCAAGCAAAACGCTGATGGCATTCGCGGCAGATACCGGTCTTGACCTGGGGCAGCGACTGGACGGTTTCGAGACCCGGGTTCGCGAAGTCGGAAAACACGCCGGGCTCGTCGACGACATCGTCTATGACGGCGCATTTGGCAGGGCGCTTGATTATTACACGGGCCTCGTGTTCGAAATTGCGGTTGAAGGTTCCGAGCGCCCGCTCATTGGTGGTGGCAGATATGATCGCCTGCTGACCATGCTTGGCTCGGATATGGATATTCCGGGTGTCGGATTTTCGGTCTGGCTCGACCGGGTGGACAAGCTGGCGGGTGACGCATGAGCACCGTGCTGGCATTGCCGTCCAAGGGGCGGCTCAAGGAACAGTCGATTGAGGCGCTGCAAAAGGCAGGTTTCCCAATCGTTCAAGCCGATGGCGGCCGAACCTATCGGGGAGCCGTTGATGGTCATCCCGATATCGAGGTGAGTTTCCTTTCGGCCTCGGAGATCTCTCGCGAGCTTGCCGCCGGAACCGTTGATGTCGGCATCACCGGTGAAGATCTGATCCGGGAGAATCTCGCTGACCCGGACAGCCAGGTCGAGATCAGGGTGCGTCTCGGTTTTGGCCATGCCGACGTTGTCGTGGCCGTGCCGGACGTTTGGTTCGACGTTGACACCATGACGGATCTTGATGACGTCGCGGCTGAATTTCGCCAGCGCCATGGCCGGCGCCTGCGCATCGCCACCAAATACTGGCGACTGACTCAACGGTTCTTTTCAGGAATGCACGGCATCCAGGTCTATCGCATCGTGGAGAGCCTGGGCGCAACCGAAGGGGCGCCCGCCGCCGGGTCGGCCGACGTAATCGTTGACATCACATCGACCGGTTCGACCCTTAAGGCCAATCACCTGAAAATTCTGAGCGATGGTGTCATCCTGAAATCAGAAGCCGTGCTGGCGGTTGCGAACAGGCAGCGTCCGAAATCCGACCAGGGCAAGCTTGATGCCCTGGTCAAAAGCGTTGGCAACGCGATCTGAACGCTCAGACGGCGCGCCCGTCAATCGAAAGCTTGCCTGGGCCGGCCGCCACCAGAACCAGGAAACCGCCGGCAATGGCGAGGTTTTTCATGAAGGCCTGCATCTGCATCTGATTTTCGGGATCGAAATGCCCGATGAACGCCGACGCAACGCAGAACAATGCCAGCAGAACAGCCGCAATACGTGTCTGGAAACCAATCAGGATTGCCAGTCCGCCGATGATTTCAAACAGTCCGACCAGCCAGGCCATAAGGCTTGGAACAGGCAAACCGACGCTACCGAAATAGCCTGCAGTTCCAGCCGGATCGGCAAGTTTGGCACCGCCGGCCAGCAGGAATATCAAGGCGAGCAGGATGCGTCCGATAAGCGTAAGGGGGGCGTTGGGCACTATTATCTCCAGACATGATGAGAATCACTTCCGCTAGAATATTCGAACCCAGTGTCCTGTGCGAGGGTACTTGCGCGAACGCATTGTTCAGCCTGGTGAAACAATCAATTCGCTAAGATAACCGAGAACGTGTGTGTGCCCTGCTCATTCATCCAGCCAGCGCTGGAGATTGGCGCGAACGAATTCATCATCGTTCAATTCGGGATGGTCACGATAGACGCGGTCGATTTCATTCAACTGGCCTGGTCCGAAGGTCTCAGCCTCGTCGAGGCACCAGACACCTTGCAACAATCCCTGCCGGCGCAGCACTTCATGCAAGCCGGTAATGACGCCCTGATAGTCGTTCGCAGCATCAAAGAATGCCGCATTGCAATCCGTCGTGCTGGCATCAAGTGTCAACCAGCTCTGATCGATTGTCGGTTTTTCGTCGAGATTGCGAATCCGCTCGATCAACTCGACTGCTCTCTGCGTCCAGACAGACCAATGGCCCAGCAGTCCACCGACGATCCTGACCGTTATGGGATTGCCTTTGCGTTGAATCCTGTAGGGCGTCAGCAGGTCTGCAACGATATTGTCATCATTTCCGGTATAAAGGCTGATCCGCTCTTCCGCCTCGGCCTCAACGACACCGCGAACCACATCAAGCGTCCGATAGCGGTTGAATGGAGCGATCTTGATCCCCAGCACATTTTCGAGTTCGGCAAATCTGCTCCAGAAAGCACGTGGCAAAACAGGGCCGCCGATCGAAGACTGAAGATAGAAACCGATAATTGGCATCACCTCGCTGACAGCCCGGCAATGCTCGATCAAATCATCGACGCTTTCCTCATGTCCTGCCAGCGACAGCAGCGCTGCATGGTAACCAAGGTCGGCAGCAAGTCGCGCTTCATCAACAGCCTGAGCGGTCGGCCCGACCGCACCGGCAACCATCAGCGGTTCACAATCCGGGCACCAGCTTGCCGCTTCTTCGGCCGCGATTTCGAGTACGGGGCGGAACAGGCCTTTTTCGCGAATCTCGAACTGTGTCGTGTGAACTCCGACCGCCAGTCCGACAGCGCCGGCATCAATGTAGTACCGCGACAGTGCACGTTGTCGCCGCTCATCAAGTTTCCGGTCTGCATTGAGCGCCAAAGGATGAGCCGGGATCACTCCGCCGCGGCGAAATGCTTTGAGTGGCCGTGCAGGGATGTCGTTAACCCGCATTGGTCGTTGCCTTGCTGCATTCATCCATCGGCGGTCGCAGATACCCCAAAACCAGCTCCACAACATGGCGTCGGCGATTCGCCAGCGCATCGTCAGACATCAAGTCGCGGTCGAAGATTCCCGAGAGCGTATGGCGATTTGAAAAGTAAAAATAGCTGATAGCAGCGATGGAAATGTAAAGTTCAATCGGATCGACGCCGGGCCTCATCTCTCCGGTTTCGACTCCTGATTTGAGGATATCGTTTATCCGCTCAACAAGCGGCATGTTGAGACTTCGCACTTCGCTCGAATTGCGAACGTGCCGTCCCTCATGGAGATTGCCTTCGTTGAGCAGCGGAATGAATTCGGGATGCGACAGGAACCAATCGAAGCTGAACTCTATCAGTTCGGCCATCGCCTTCATTGGCACCTGGCTCGACAGCTCGAGTTTTGCCTCGGCTGACCTGATCCGGGCGTAATTTGTCTCAAGCACGGCCTGAAACAGCCCTTCCTTGGAACCGAAATAGTGAAAGATCATGCGTTTGGCGACGCCGGCATTGGCGGCGATGCGGTCTGTCCGTCCGCCCTCAAGGCCGCGTGCGGCAAACTCCGTGGTGGCAGCATTCAATATGCTGCGCCTGGTCTGTTCCGGATTGCGTCCAACACTGGCACTGTCCGGTCCGGTTTTCCAGGATTCGGTCGTGCCGTTCGCCAAGTCAGTTTCGTCACTCATGTCTCAATAGGTACCATCGGCGACTTCAAAACGTGTCGGCTTGCCGAGGCTGGCACGGCGATTGCCCACCCAGTCGGCTGTCCACTCGATCAGTTTCTCAAGCGGCACGGACGGCTGTCCGAACAGGCGCTGTTGCTCCTCGGTGTTCACCAGCCACATTCTGGACTGTGGTTCCCCGGTGAATATCGGGTCTCGGTCGAAAATCTTGCCGAAGGCAATGGCAATTTCCCGAACACTCGCTATTTCGGGCCCGGAGATATTGAGCGGGCTTGTCGGTGTGGTCGTGTGCCCCAGCGATTGCAGGGCGTACAGGTTGGCGTCGCCCTGCCAGATAACATTGACATGGCTCATTTGAAGGGAGACGGGCGTTCCTTCGAGAACCGCCTGAGCAATATCGTGCAGCACTCCATATCGCATGTCGATGGCATAGCTCAGTCTGATCAATCGGCCCGATGTTTGATACTGCGAGGAAAAATACTCCAGCAGGCGCTCGCGTCCGATGCACGAATTGGCGTACTCGCCGGGCGGTGTCAGCGGATCACCTTCCACGGAGCCACCGTTTGCAACCTCGCTCATGGCGTAGACGCAGGCTGTGGAGAAGGCAACAATGCGGCTTTTCGGAAAACGTTCAGCGATGAGGGTCGGCACATGGGAATTCATTGCCCAGGTCAAAGGCTGGTCCCCCTCCGCACCGAATTTGCGGCCGACCATGAGAATGATGTTTTTGCAGTCCTCAAGAGCTGCGACCTGGTCGCGGTCCAGCAGATCGCATTTCACAGCCTCAACACCCGCTTCCTCGAGGCGATGTCTTGCCTGCGGGTCGGAAAAACGCGCGACTCCGATGACCCGTTTTTGTGGACAAGCCCGCTTGGCCAGTCTGGCAAGGGTTACACCCAGTTTGCCGGCAACACCGAGCAGCATGATATCGCCATCGAGGTTTTCAAGGTCGCGAACCAATTCCGGAGCTGGCAGCGTCATGAACTGCTCGAGTTCTTCCTCGGATTTGAAACCGGTCGGCAAATCGCTCATGTTTGTTCCCCTTGTTCCAGCATGTCGAAACTCCAATCATTGACGTTGACCATTCGGTCCATGTTCGGCGGTGTGGCGAACCCGAAACCGGGAACCTGCAGTGACGAGATGTCAATTTCACCGTTTTTGACATCAAGTCCGATTGTTCCCGATTGCTGCCGGTAGAGATCGCCATGATTCAGCAGCGCGGACTTCTGCTCGCTGTGCGAAAGATGATCGAGCCCGCGAAAATAATGATGACCATTACGCTCGACATGCGGGATGCCGAGACTGGCAACCGATACCAAATCGGACTGCAGCGATACCGCTGGAAGATCGCTGAGATCTTCGGCGGAAAGAAAATAACGCTTTTGGCCGGCGGATTTATTCCATGATGCAGCGAGAGCATTGTTGAGAAACGAACGGAAGATACCCTTGCAGTTTTTGTGACTGACCCCGCTATATCCGCAGGCCACTGCTTCCTCAAAGGCTGTTGTCCAGCCATCCGCCTCGTCGATCAATAGCGGTTTTCCAATGATTTCGAGTGCGGCGGGATCAAGTGCGCCGCCAAGAGCCGCTGAACGTTCTACCGGTTGTTCAATGAACAGGATGGCGTTGTAGAAGTCGCTCAGATCAGGATGCGCCCGAATGGCCTGCATCAGTTCGGCGAACTGCCCGATGGATGCATATTGCTCATTGCCATCAAGGGTCAGGGATACCGGCTGACCGCGTTTTTCAACAGCTGTCCAGATCTGCCGGAGGCGGACTATGTCTGCGTCGGTGTCTCCCGAAACCTTGACCTTGAGAAAATTGATACCATCACTTTCGAGGTAGTCGTCCAGGGATTCTGGAAATCCGTCATCCAGCCTGTCATCGGCGCTGACATCGTCATTGGAGATTGGATCAACCAGACCGATGGTATGGCGCAACGACAGGCGTGTGAGTGGATCGGGCGGCAGCGCTGCAGCCAGTGAGCCGGACTGCAGGTCGGCGAACACTGAAGGCTCGTCGATCCCCAGGATCGGACCGCGAAGCAGGCGGTCGAAACTCTGACCGGTCATGCGGCCGATTGCGTCAATGATGGCGCGTTCAACCATTGAAACGCCGAAATTCCCGCCAAGCTTGTTGTATCCGCGGTCAAGGCTTTGCTGCTCAAGGCCGCGGTGCAGATCGCGCCAATGGGCAAAAGCCGAAGAAAAGCCGGCATCCTTGTATGCCGTCGCGGCAGCTTCGATCGACTGGATGAGATCGGCTGACCCCTCTTGTGGTGATCGTTCCGGGCGTTTGTCGAACCACTTGTAAGACAGAAAATCCGCCGCATAGCCGCATGCGCCGGCGCCATCGCGTGTTTCGATGCGCACTTCCAGAGTGGCCTGCGCGGCTGCATGTATTGTCACCGCCCCAAAACGAAATGGCATCCGGGCAAAGACGTTGAGAATGCCGAGCCTGGTTTCAGCCACCCGAATGGGCAATGCCTCACTCATTGCCGGAGTCCCTCCCGTCGATTTGCTCGATGATGCCGTGCAAATAGCCGGCAGCAACCGCAGCGGTCGTCGGTCCATCGGGTTCGTAGATGAAGGGCTCGACAGAGACCGGTCCGGTATATTTAACATCCCTTAATGCCTGCAGCACCGGACCGAACTGGTCTTTTCCCTGTCCGGGTGCCCGGCGGTTGCTGTCGTTGAGTTGAATGTGCTTCAGGCGGCCCTTTGGCCAGTTTTCAAGAATGGACTCGGCAACCGAAATCGGTTCCATCGCCGATGCGGCGGCGGTATCGATCATCGTTTGAAGTCCTGTTGTTCCTGCCTCGTCTATGAAAGCAATAACCTCGGCTATCGTATTGAGAAACGGTGTTTCGGTGGTGGCGAGAGGTTCGACGCAATAGGTCAACCCGGCAGCTTCAGCTTCCTCGCCCGCAACCCGCAGGCAGGCGATCGCGTTGGCCCGCGCCGCCATGACGCTGTCGGCATCGGCCGGGTTGCGCTGCGCCGGCGATCCGTGAATGAGAACTGTTCCGCCAAGATCCGCACACAGGCCGATCAGCCGTTTGATGACATCCTGTGTGCGGGCAGCGATCGCTTTGTCGGACGTGGTTATGGATAGGCCCGACGGCGCAACCAGAAGCCAGTGCAGGCCGATGATGCTCAGGCCATGATCCTCGGCAATGGTACGCAGTTCGCGGCGTCGCGCTGCTGGCAGCAGATGCGGTTCGTCGCTCAGTGTGAACGGTGCCAGCTCCAGTCCGAAATAGCCGAGGCCGGCCGCCATCGCACATTGCTGTTCAAACGGCAGTTCACCTATTACCTCGTTGCATAACGCAAATTTCATTTCAAAACCTCAGGGCAGTTTGACGAAAAAGATCTGAGTAAATACGAGCGCGATCCCATAGCCTGATATGAGCGCAATCGCGGCGGTGTAGGCGATGTGTTTCAGTTTCTTTGTCCGGTTAGAAAATGTCCGCTCACCCAGCAGCCATATGAACGCGAAGATGAAAACTGCCGCTGCAAGTCCGAAAGGCAGCCGGCCGAACAGTCCCAGCGCGAATCCGAATGTCAGCACCAGCGTCAAACCGACACGACGGGTCGCGCCATCGGCGAAAAAAGCAGCGGCAGCGCCTGGTTCCATGCCGAGCCGCCATCCGCCCCTCGCAATCGAGCGGGCCAGCAAGGCAATGCCGCAAGCCAGCAGCAATCCGCCCAGAAGACCGGGAACCAGACCCGGTACCGTGTAGGGGTTTATGTCAAGCTGTCCCAAACGGTCCATCCGCAGGCTCTCGATCAGAACGCCGGATGCAAACAAAATGAGGACGATCGCTGAGAGAAAATCAAATCGATCCATGCGCTTTGGTGTCATTGCGACCTCGTCTCATCGGAAGCAGCAGGTTTGGTTTTCTTCATGTCCATTGCACCGGATATCCACCGGCGGACAAAGGGCATCGACAACAGGATGAACAGCGCCGCTACGATCCACAGCACCATGCTGATCGGGCGGGTGAAGAACGGTGTCAGGTCGCCGTCGCTGAGGACCAGTCCGCGCCTCAGGCTTTTGTCCAGAATATCGCCCAGCACGATGCCGAGGATCAGTGGCGCCATCGGATATTTCAGTTCTCGCAGGACAAAGCCGGCAAGGCCGAAAAACAGCATAATCCAAACGTCAAAGAGCCGGCTGGCAATGGCAAAAGCCCCGACCGTGCACAGGACAAATATGATCGGCATCATGATCTCACGCCGCACCCGCAATACCAGTAGCAGCGGTTTGGTCAGGATAAGGCCAACCAGCGCCATGGCGCAGGTCGCCATGAACACCATGGCAACGACATGATATACGAATTCCGGCGACTCGATCATGATCAGCGGACCGGGGCGGACTCCATGGATGATCATTGCCGCCAGCAGGACCGCCGCCGGTGCGGAGCCGGGTACTGCCAGCGTCAGAACCGGGATGAGTGCTCCCGGCACGGCGGCATTGTTGCCGGTCTCGGCGGCCAGCAGTCCATCGACTGAACCCTTTCCGAATTCTTCGCTTTTGTCGGATCGGATTCTGGCCACCGCGTAGCTGGCCCATGCTCCCATGTCTTCGCCGACGCCGGGGATAAGGCCCATGAAGGTTCCGATCAGCCCGCTGCGGACAGCAGTGACCTTGTAGCGCAACGCCTCTTTGATCCCACCCCAAAGGCTGTCCAGTTCACTGCGTACAACCTCGTAGTTCGATTGGCGCATCACCGTAAGTATTTCCGCCAGACCAAAGGCGCCAACCATGGCCGGCAGCAATCCGATACCGCCGGAAAAGTCCGTGTTGCCATAGGCAAATCGCGCGACACCATGGATGCCTTCCTGGCCGATCATTGCTACAAACAGTCCAAGGAATCCGGCAATCCAGCCTTTGATTGGATCGTCGAGGGCCGTCAGTTGACCGGCAACAAGGACACCAAATACAGCCAGCCAGAAGAATTCGAAGGCGCCGAATGAGAGTGCGACTTCAGCCAGCATCGGTGCAATCAGTGCCAGTGCCATCATGCCGATGAGCGAACCGAAGAATGACCCGGTCGTGGCAATTGCCATTGCCGAGCCCGCCTTGCCGGCCCGCGCCAGCGGAAATCCGTCAAGCGCGGTTGCGGCATTGGCCGGTGTGCCTGGAATGTTCAGCAGAATGGCGCTGCGGCTGCCCCCGTAAATGGCGCCGACATACATACAGATCAAAATGAGGATTGCGCGTTCACCGTCAAAATTGAAGGTGAGAGTGGTCATCAGCGCAACGCCAAGTGTCGCGGTCAGTCCAGGCAGCGAGCCGACTACGATACCGAGCAGGGTTGCCCAGATAACGTCTATCAGCGCAAAACTTGTAACGATTTCACCAATTGCGGATAAAAACGAAAGCAGCCCGCTCATTCTCGATCATCGATTCCGTTGAATGCGGTTGTCGCAACCAATCAGACCACCGCAGCAGTTGATCGGCAGGTTTATCTGTCTCCCAGCGAGCAGTGCAGGATCCCGGTGGTCTGGGGTCGCTGCACGCTCTCGGGAGGAGTTACACGCCGGGGACAAGCCGATCCCCGGAATTTGCTTTCAGGACCGTGCCGTCAGGGCCGTTCGATCCCGTATTTCTCAGGATTGTTCTTTGCTTTCTTGCCGTCCCAGAGCAGCCAGGCGTTCTGACGCAACATCGGTTGAGCGGCCTCTTGAGCCGCATCTCCCGATTTCGGATCGAAAAATGCACCACGACCGGCGGCATATTCTTTCAGGGCGTTGGAGTTCGAGACCACTTCGTTCCAGACCTTGTCCATAGTCGCGAACACTTCTGCCGGTGCGTCGGCCGGAGCCCAGATGCCGAAATAATTATTCGCGACAGAAACTTCTGACAGCCAGTCGGTGATGGCAGGAATCTCTCCGAAACCATCAAGGTTCAACGGAGCAGATGCAAGGACAGCCAGTGGTTTGATGCGTTTGGCGCGGATCATTTCAGCTTGCTCGGATGCCAGCTGGGTGGTGATCATGGTTTCGCCGGACACCGTTGACAGCACCGCGGGCTTACCGCCGTCATAAGTGACGTGTTTGTAGGTAACACCAGCCGCCTTGGCGATGGCTTCCATCGCGTTGTGACCACCGGATGTGGCGCCGGCCGTTGCCACTGAGACCTTGCCGGGATTTTTCTTCATCTCGGCCAGCAGTTCCTCAAAACTGTTGATGCCGGAATCAGGATTGGTACCGACAACCGCGACATTCGCGATGTGGAGATAGAGACGCCATTTGTCCAGCGACACATCCAGCATATCGAGCACCGGATAGGTGCCCAAATCAACGGCTGCACCGGCGGCCCAGGTCATGCCGTCATGCTTGGCTTTCCAGGCATTCGTCGTTCCGACCGATCCTGCAGCACCAGGCTGATTGACGATCACCACCGTCTGGCCAAGCGCCTTTTCCAGGTCACCGGCAAGAATGCGTGTCACACTGTCTGTCGATCCACCGGGTGACCAGGGAACGATGATGGTGACAGGCTCAGCTGGCTTCCAGTCGGCGGCATGGGCGCTGGTCACCATACCGGCCAGCAGCGCGGCTGCGCCGGCAATACCAGCCCAAACAGAATGTCGAGTCATAAAATTTCTCCCAGTTACGCTATCAAATTCGATTTCGATAAATATCCAGCTGGACACTTTTGTATCCAGCTGGACACTTAATAAGGAGTTGTAACGGAGACTTGTCAAGCGACAGGTCCCGAATTCAGCGAATTTACGGCGTTGTCCCCATGGCCTTGCATGGCGAAATGGATATGGAATCAGGGTTTTGAGCCCTTTTCCGATGAGATCTCGAGACAAAATGGACGGACTACCCCCGTCAGAGCGCCTCTCGCAGGGTGCGGCTGCGGAACAATACGCGCCAGACCAAAGGAACCGTCATATCGGAAATTCTCCTGGCAGCTGACTTGTAGGCCTCGAAGATCTTCTTCGTTTTCCGATAGAGCCGCCTGTCCAGAAACGTTATGCCGTTCTCGCTGTCATGGATGAAACTCCGGTTGTTCAGATTGACCGAAGACAACGTGACAAGATGTTCATCGATCATCAGGATCTTGGCATGCAGCAGGACATTCGGAACCTTGAAATCATAGATCGCGATGCGATCGAGGTTTCTCGATGCGAAAAGCTTGTTTAGCGCGGTCACCGCTGATCCGCCGGTGTCGCCACTAAGATCCATGCGCCCGACAATCGTGACAGTAACGCCGCGGTCAAGCGCCCGTTCGATCGCAGTTCCAATGGCCGGCGTCATGTTCAAATAGGGATTGACGATTTCGATCTTGCGTTCGGCTGCGTCGATCAATGAGACATAATATGCCTCAAGCGCTCTTCCATCGGCATAAGGTACAGAAATGAAATGCCGGGCGACACCGTCTCCGGCAGCGCGGCCGACTCTCGCACCGATGGAATAGGGTCGCGTGACACGCGAATTTGCGTCTCCGTGCCAAACCGTTGACAAATGGGCGGCCAGCGTGCGTGCGGTCCTGTCATCGTGAACGGCAAGATCGATGTCGCGCCAGTTGGCAAAATAGTTCAGCGTGATGCCTCCTGCGGTTTTATATTGTTGCAGCTGCGGATATTTCGACAGATCGACCGGCTGCTTGAAAAGAAAACCGTCGTGGATATTTCGTCCACCGGTGATCACGACCGAATGCCCGGGATCCTGTGAGATGACCGCGAGCATCTTGATATGGTGGACCTTGTGAAAACGAGATAAGGCCTCATCCAGTGGCGCGCCACGGGGTGGTATCCAGGCAAATTGTTTGACCTGCACGTTCGGATGGTCGGCAGCAATCGCTTCCAGCAACGCGCGATCCTTGTCCTGCTCCAGAACTTCGGATGCAATGATCCGGATCGTCGTTCCACGGGCGGCATGGTACCTGAGCAGCCGGTCCAGAACACGTCCGGAGAAATCGGCTTTGATATCGAGATAAGAGACATAGATCAGCCAGTGGCGGGGCGCGCGTGAAAAATCAAGGGCCAGTTCCGGATCACGTTCGTCAAAGAACCGCTCCGGCAGGGGCTGTCCGAGCAGCGCCTCTACTTTCGCACTGAATCCGGCTTTTTCGTCGATAAGCAATGTCGGTCTGCCGGCTTTGAACGGGCAGGTCTGCGACAGCCAACGCGACGTGTGGAAGGCGCGTTCGAGCGCGCTCATCGCGCTGCCGACGGGTGAATTGCAGATAGAGTACCGGCTGTCGAATTCCGCAAGAACCGGATCCGCCACTTCCTCGCGCACGATTGAAATACGACGGGAGCCTGTGGCGAATTTTGCAAGTCCATCGCAGCGGTTCAACCCGAGTCGCGGGCGAATGGTTGCGGCAGCGGAAAGCAATATCCTTGCCCCCGCCAGGTAGCTGTCGGTTCCACCGGCAGTCGCGACAGACATTGGGCCATCGCATTTCAACGTCATGCGGAATGCCTGACCGCTGGACGCAACAATTGCGATCTCGGTATTCTCTGCCTGGAGACCGGAGAAGGCAAAGGGAGCTGTTCCCGAGCCGTTGCCGGAAGGAGCGATATAAAGGGTCTGGCGTGCCGTTCGCCATTTCTTGCGGAAAATCCGGTGGCCGTGGTTGCGCCCCGTGCCAGACAGGACAGGCGGGTTGTAAGAGACCGGAAGGGCAAGCCTTGCAAGATCGTCACGGGACTCCTTCAGCGGCCGGTTCAGCAGACCGCGCGGCGGGTTCTTCGGCCCAATCCCGTTGAGCTTGTCGAGCCGGTCAAGCCGGTCGCGGGCGATAAGGGCGCCGAGTCTTGCCTGGTAGGTCCGCTCGATCGGATCGGCGCTTCTGGGCACCGAAAACTTTGTTGTGGTGCCGGCAAAACGGTGCGTATCACCGGCGCAACCGACAATTGCCAGAACTGCTGCCAGCAACGGGCCAATAGCCGTTTTGCCGGAAAAGATTGACTGCACCCGTCCACACCCACCCAGTTGCAATGTGCTGAATGAACAATTGCCTGTGCCTCCGCTCATGACCTTGATCTGCGTCAAGCATGGGGGATGGGCCTCAGTTGCTCCGCCCTGTCATATGTTCTGGCCGCACGGTTTCATCATAGTCTTCGGCACTGACCAGCCCGCTGGCGATGGCTTCCTCGCGTAGGGTTGTTCCGTTGCTATGTGCGGCTTTGGCGATGCTGGCGGCATTGTCGTAGCCAATCTTCGGCGCCAGCGCCGTCACCAGCATCAGTGATTGTTGCATCAATGTTGCAATTCGATCCTCGTCCGCTTCAATACCGGCGACACAGTTTTTCGCAAAGGATTCCATCCCGTCCGCCAGAAGAACGATCGATTGCAGCACATTATAGGCAATGACCGGCTTGAAGACGTTGAGTTCGAAATGCCCCTGACTGGCCGCCATGGCAACCGCGGTCTGATTTCCGTTCACCTGGACGGCTACCATTGTCAGTGCTTCCGCCTGGGTCGGATTGACCTTGCCGGGCATGATCGATGAACCCGGTTCGTTTGCCGGCAGTTTGAGTTCACCAAGGCCGGAGCGGGGGCCGGAACCAAGAAATCTCAGATCATTGGCGATCTTGAACAGGTCATTGGCAAGGGCTGCGAGACCGCCGTGGAAAAAGGCGAGGGCGCCATGCGAGGCGAGTGCCTCGAATTTATTGATTGCGGTGCGGAACGGCAGATTTGTGGTTTCGGCGACACGGTCTGCAAACGCCGTATCAAAACCGTTCGGCGCATTAAGGCCTGTTCCGACAGCCGTTCCCCCTTGCGCCAGTGAATAAACGCCCTCGAGGCTCTGGCGGATGCGTCCGCGGCCATGTTCCAATGCGGCAGCATAGCCTGAAAACTCCTGACCAAGCGTGATTGGCGTCGCATCCTGCGTGTGGGTGCGTCCTATCTTGATGATGCCGTCAAAAGCTTCGGCCCTGCCGGCCAGAGCTCCGTATAGAACCTCCAGCGCCGGAAACAGCCGCTCATGGCATTGCTGAACGGCTGCGACATGCATCGCGGTCGGAAACGTGTCGTTCGACGATTGGCTCATATTGACATGATCGTTGGGATGCACCGGGTCCTTCGAACCGATTGTGCCACCGAGAATTTCAATCGCGCGGTTGGCGATCACTTCATTGGCGTTCATGTTGGTTTGCGTCCCGGACCCGGTCTGCCAGACGCTGAGTGGAAAATGTGTATCAAGCTGTCCCGAGGCGACCTCTTCGGCCGCGGCGATGATTGCCCGGCCGATCCTGGCATCCAGTCCGCCCAACGCCATATTCGTATGTGCCGCGGCAGCCTTGACCACACCAAGGGCATGGATGAGGGCAGGCGGCATGCGTTCGCTGCCGATCTTGAAGTTGCCCAGCGAACGCTCGGTCTGTGCGCCCCAATATCGGTCGGCGGGAACTTTGATCGGACCAAAGCTGTCTGTTTCGGTGCGGCTGGCGCTCATCTCACAGGTACTCCCTATCGCTTTGGTGCCCGCCAGCCTGCTGCGCGGGCCTCTTCTTCCGTGCAGAACCAGCGTTCCCCGGATTTGTTGATGCAGGTACGGTCATAATGCCGGCTTTGTCCCTGAATATGATAGATACGGCCGCTTCTGCTTTTATTCCCTTTGATCGTACATCCGGGTGGATGCGGTTTTTGTACCGGCCTGCAACCCTTCGGTTTGTCATGGTCCGCGATTGCAGGGACTACCAGAATGACCATGGCTGCAACTGTGCAGAAAATCCGGTTCATTCTGAAGCGTTTCAAACATTGCATGAACGATTTATAGGGATAATCGGTCGTGCAAACAAAAGGGGCGACCCGAAGGCCGCCCCGATCTTTACAAGTGCGTTGGGTTTGGACCTTAGAAGTCCATACCACCCATGCCGCCCATTCCGCCGCCGCCCGGCATGGCCGGTGGTGCGTCTTTCTTGGGCAGTTCGGCAACCATGGCTTCCGTCGTCACCAGCAGGCCAGCAATCGATGCAGCGTCCTCCAGAGCGGTACGGACAACCTTGACCGGATCGACGATACCCATGGAGATCATGTCGCCATATTCGCCGGTCTGGGCATTGTAGCCGAACGCCGCCTTGTTCTGATCAAGGATCTTTCCGACGACGATTGAAGCCTCATCGCCCGCATTTGCGGCGATCTGGCGGGCCGGAGCCTGCAGAGCGCGGCGGACGATCTTGATGCCGGCATCCTGATCGGCGTTTGCACCTTCGACCTTGATCGAGGCGCCCGAACGCAGAAGGGCAACACCGCCACCAGCAACGATGCCTTCTTCGACAGCTGCGCGGGTTGCGTTGAGCGCGTCGTCGACACGGTCCTTCTTTTCCTTCACTTCAACTTCGGTTGCACCACCAACGCGGATCACGGCAACACCGCCAGCCAGCTTGGCCAGGCGTTCCTGCAGTTTCTCGCGGTCGTAGTCAGATGAAGTTTCCTCGATCTGCTGCTTGATCTGAGCAACGCGACCCTGAATCTCACCCTTCTTGCCGGCACCGTCGACGATTGTCGTGTTCTCTTTCGTGATGCTGACACGCTTGGCACGGCCGAGCATATCGACAGTGACATTTTCAAGCTTGATGCCGAGATCTTCGGAGATGACCTGTCCACCGGTCAGGATAGCGATGTCTTCCAGCATTGCCTTGCGGCGATCGCCGAAGCCAGGCGCCTTGACGGCAGCAATTTTCAGACCGCCACGCAGCTTGTTGACAACCAGGGTTGCCAGCGCTTCGCCTTCAACATCTTCGGAGATGATGAGCAGCGGCTTGGACGACTGAACGACCGATTCCAGGATCGGCAGCATTGCCTGAAGGTTGGAGAGCTTCTTCTCATGAAGCAGGATGTAGGCGTCTTCCAGCTCGGCAACCATCTTGTCCGGATTGGTGACGAAGTAAGGCGACAGGTAACCGCGGTCGAACTGCATGCCTTCAACGACTTCAAGTTCGGTCTCGGCGGTCTTGGCTTCTTCAACCGTAATCACGCCCTCATTGCCGACCTTTTGCATGGCTTCGGCGATATCGGCACCGATCTGGGTATCGCCATTTGCAGAAATTGTGCCAACCTGGGCAACTTCCTCGGACGATTTGATCTTCTTGGCTTTTTTCAGAAGGTCCTTGACCACTTCAGCAACCGCCAGGTCGATGCCGCGTTTCAGGTCCATCGGATTCATGCCGGCAGCAACGGCCTTGTGGCCTTCCTGCACGATCGACTGGGCCAGAACGGTTGCAGTGGTTGTTCCGTCACCGGCAATGTCGTTGGTTTTGGAAGCAACTTCGCGCAGCATCTGTGCGCCCATGTTTTCGAACTTGTCATCAAGTTCGATTTCCTTGGCGACGGTAACACCGTCCTTGGTGATACGCGGCGCGCCGAAGGATTTATCTAGAACGACGTTGCGGCCTTTTGGACCGAGTGTCACCTTGACTGCGTCGGATAGGATGTTGACGCCCTTGAGCAGGCGCTCGCGTGCGTCGCGAGAAAATTTGACTTCTTTTGCTGACATTATTTGAACTCCCGGGCTTGTTTCAGCCCATCAAAAATTGTTGTTCGGTTTGACTGACGGGCTTCAGCCGATGATGCCCATAATGTCGGATTCCTTCATGATCAGAAGGTCTTCGCCATTGAGCTTCACTTCCGTGCCCGACCATTTGCCGAATAGAACCCGGTCACCGGCTTTGACGTCGAGCTTGATGATCTTGCCAGCTTCATCGCGTGCGCCGGAGCCCACTGCGGTGATTTCGCCTTCTTGAGGCTTTTCCTGCGCTGTGTCAGGAATGATGATGCCGCCGGCTGTCTTTTCTTCTGAGTCTACCCTGCGAACGACGACACGGTCGTGGAGCGGACGAAATTTCATCTTGGCCATGTTTTGAACCCTTGATGCCTCTGTTACGAAACTGTGATTGAACTGTCCGTGAATCCGGACGTGTTAGCACTCTGATAACAGGAGTGCTAACACGGGCGCTGACATAGGTACTCCCGGTAATTGAGTCAAGCCCGCGCACCTTCAGCGGCAACGAAAAAAGCCCCGCCGGTTAAAGCGGGGCTCTTTGGTTCGAACAAAACCTGGCTGCGGTTTTAGCCGACGATGCGCAGGTTAGATAGCTCATCGGCAATGGCCTTGAACACATCGTCAAGATCGCTGGCCTTGGCATTCCAGAACAGTTTCTTGCCTTTCTGAAGGCGCGATTCCGAAGAGCAATCCGACATCGCCGAGATCATGGCGGCATCATTTGTCGGGTTAAGGTCGAGCGCTACCGTGAAAACGATGATCTTTTCGTTCTTGGCGTTTGCGCACACCTTGTCCATATTCTCGTCGAGTGCCTTGGAATAATTCCCATAGCTGTAGTCGTAATTGCCGACATTGTTGCTGGTGCCCAGGAACAACCTGCCGACCGAGCCACCATTGTAGCCCTTGCCGGTGTAGCCATAGGCGGCATATTTGGACTTGTTTCCAGCCGGATCGGTCGAACCCAGATCCTCATAGGTATTCATGCCGTCGGTTAGAACGATGATCGCCTTGTCATTGCCTTTTTGGATCTCGGGGCGGCCTTCGTCAAAGGGTGCCTTGCTGGACAGCACCCTCCAACCCCATGCAATGCCTTCGGGCACGTTGGTGTAACCGGTCGGTGACATCGCATCAATTGCAGCCTTGACCGTGTCTTTGCTTGCCGTAACCGTCACATCTTTCAAGGGCGTAATTGGATTGGTTGTGCAACTGTATCCGGGACCATAATAGTTGCCCAGTCCGGGAGAGGAGTCGTCCAACGCCTCGAAATATTTTTGCATGTGCTTCTGACGTGTCGCGCCGTTGGAACTGCCGGTGTCATCGTTCCACCAATTGTTCGCCGCACCCCAATCGTCATAGGGTGAAACATCACCCGGCTCGTCCGGCGCAAAAGTCGGAACATAGAGTGTCGCAGGTGTGCCTGTCGCAGGCGTTGCGTCATTGACATTGTAGGGATAGGGCCGTGCTTCGACGCAGCCGCGCCAGTTAATCAGCTTGGAAGTGACCGGAATGTCAGGTTTCGGGAACCACTCATATTTTTTGCATTTCTTCTTCTTGCCGTTTTTCCATTTCCACTTGACGCACTTTTGCTCGCTGCCGCCGTCCTGCCAGCTTGAAATATATTTCATCTGATCATAAAGCCACCAGCGGGTCAGCTTGTTGTTGTCCTGATCATACCAGACGCCACCGACTTTTGTGGCGCCGCCGTCGATGGTCGTCCAGTCGAAATTCTCGTGATGCACCGGCGACAGCCCGTCCTGGTCGAGCCAGCTGGCGGATGAGTTTGTGTTGCCGACATTGACCGTGGCCGAGAATGGGACGACGGCGAACTGCACCGGCTTGGACACTTGCTGAATAGCCGCAGCCTCAGCCGCCAATTGATCAATCAGCTGCTTTGATGCGTCCTTCAGAAGGTCGATGCGATCCTGACTGCTGCCATGTCCCGTCGAGCTCATGGAGCCGGAATTATCCAGCACCAGCGCGACTTCCATGGTGTTTTTCAATCGGATATGAGATTCGGCGGTCATCTCAAGATTTGCGTATGATCCATTGCTGGATGTGCCCAGCAAATAGGAGAACGCCGGAAGAAAATGTGGTTTGTATTTCATGTTCGCCGACATCTTCAAAAGGCCGCCACCCTGGCTTGAATTCGGCAATTCCACAGTCAGGGTCGCGTCAGCGGGTGCTACGGGACCGAGATTGGCTTCGAAGAAATCCTTTGCAAAGGCCTTTACCTCATCATCCGTCTGGCCCTTCAGAACCTGCCGGGCCGTGGCGATGCCGGACACGTCGAGCGCATGCAATGTTGCAGCTTTGTGTCGGTTCATCTCCGAAAAGTCGACAGCGAGGGCAACTGCGCCCATTGCCGGTATCATTGCGACCGCGCCGGCAACTATAATGTTGCCCCGGGTGTCTTTGCAGAAGTTGCGCAGCATGGATTTTCCCCTCGCTCAAGGATTCAGTGCCTCCAAAGTCGCACAAACTTGCTAAAATGATGTGAGCCTGGATGCTTAAATTTCCAGTAGCCGGTTTACAATTCATTCACCCAGTTCTGCGCGCCACACCGATTGATCAATCGGTGTGGCGGAGATCAGGCAGTATACCGGTCAACCGACGATGCGAAGGTTCGACAGCTCGTCCGCGATCTGGCGGAACACCTCCTCAAGATCGCTGCCCTTGGCGTTCCAGAACAGTTTCTTGCCTTTTTGTGCCTTTGATTCCGAGGCGCATTTGGAGAGGGCGCTGATCATCGAGGCGTCGCTTGACGGATCGAGGTCAAGTCCGACGGTCAGAACCAGGACTTTTTCGGACTTCGCGTTTTCGCAGACCTTGTCCATGTTTTCGTCAAGCGCCTTGGAGTAGTTTCCGTAGCTGTAGTCGTATTTGCCGACATTGCCGCTGGTGCCCATGAACAACCGGCCGACCGAGCCGCCGTTGTAGCCCTTGCCGGTGTAACCGTAGGCTGCGTATTTCGACTGGTTGCCGGCGGGATCGGTCGATCCGAGATCTTCATAGGTGTTGCGCCCGTCTGTCAGGACGATGACGACCTTGTCATTGCCCTTGAAGTTTTCCGGCCGGCCCTCGGTGAACGGCGCCTTGTTGGACACGGCGCGCCAGCCCCATGCAATGCCTTCCGGGACATTGGTGTAACCCGTCGGCGACATCGCATCGATCGCATCTTTGACTGCCTGCTTTCCGGCGGCCTTTGTGACATCGTGCAACGGTGTAATCGGCGTTGTCGTGCAGCTGTAACCAGGGCCATAGTAACTGCCGAGGCTTGGGGTGGAATCGTCCAGCGGCTCGAAATATTTCGTCATGTTCTTCTGGCGCACGGCACCTGAGGAGTTGTTCGTGTCGTCGTTCCACCAGTTGTTGGCGGCACCCAGATTGGAATAGGGATCGACATCGCCGGGCTCGTCCGGTGCGAAAGTCGGCACATAAAGTGTAGCAGGGGCTGAAGTGGACGGTGTCGCATCATTGACATTGTAGGGATAAGGACGCGCCTCTACGCAGCCACTCCAGTTCGCGAGCTTTGCGGTAACCGGCGTGTCTGGACCTTTCACTTTTTCCCACTTCTTGCAGCTTTTCTTGCCGTTTTTCTTGGTTTTCCATTTAGTGCAGTTTTTTGTGGTCTTACCCTTCTGCCAACTGGCGACATATTTCATCTGGTCGTACAGCCACCAGCGGGTCAGCTTGTTGTCGTCCTTGTCGTACCAGACGCCGCTGACCTTTTTTGCGCCCGGAAGTGTCGACCAGTCGAAGTTCTCGTGGTGCACGGGAGACAGGCCGTTCTGATCAAGCCATGAAGCGGTCGGGTTACCGTTGCCGACATTGACCGTTGCCGAAAACGGCACAACGGCGAACTGAACCGGCTTGGCAACCTGCTTGATCAGGCCGGCCTGACCGGCCAGCTGATCGATCAGCTGTTTGGAAGCTGATTTCAACAGATCAATGCGTTTCTCGCTGCTTCCGTGACCGTTCGAACCCATCGAACCGGAATTATCAAGCACCAGGGCGACTTCGGCGGTGTTTTTCAGGCGGATGTTTGATTGCGCCGCCAGATCGAGATTGGCGGTTTTGCCGTCACCATTGCCCATCAGATAGGAAAAAGCCGGGAGGAAATGAGGTTCGTATTTCAAATTGGCTGACAGTTTCAAAATTCCGCCACCTTGACTGGATGTCGGAAGCACCACTTTCAATGTGGCGTTTTTTGGTTTCACCGGACCCAGATTGGCTTCGAAGAAGTCCTGCGCGAATGCCAGCGCCTCAGGATCGGTGGCACCGTCGAGGATCTGGCGTGCCGTGGCGATACCCGCTGCATCAAGGGCATTCAGTGTGGCCAGCCGGTGCCTGTTCATTTCGGAAAAATCGACCGCAAGCGCAACCGCCCCCATAACCGGAACGAGTGCTGCGATTCCGGCCAATGCGAAATTGCCCCTTACGTCTTTGATAAACTTGCCCAGCATGTCGAGACCCTCAATTGCCCATTGTTGGCGTTGAAGTTCTCATAAAGCTGCTAAGATCGGGTAAGTTTGGACGGTTAATATATCCGCATCTATTCAGTCCCTGTTCACCATGGCCCACTACTCCGTGACGCCCGGCGGACGTCACACGGTGCAGTTCCTGGAACACGGGCAGCGGAGTTGCCTGCGGTTACCCTACGACACGCAGGTTTGACAGTTCTTCGGCAATCGCCCGGAATACATCATCGAGATCGCCGCCCTTGGCGTTCCAGAACAGCTTCTTGCCCTTATTCATCTTTGATTCTGAAGAGCAGTTCGACAAAGCCGTGATCATCGAGCTGTCATTGCTCGGATCGAGGTCGAGGCCAACGGTGAACAGCAGAATATCTTCGTTTTTGGCGTTCTGGCACACCTTGTTCATATGTTCGTTCAGCGCCTTGGTATAATTGCCATAGCTGTAGTCGTAATTGCCGACATTGCTGCTGGTGCCCATGAAGAGCCGGCCAATCGAGCCGCCGCTATAGGCCGTTCCGGTATAACCATAGGCGGCGTATTTCGACTTGTTGCCTGCCGGGTCTTGCCACCCGAGATCTTCATAGGTGTTGCGGCCGTCAGTCAGAACGATGATGGCCTTATCGTTTCCATTTTGCGATTCCGGCCGGCCCTCGGTAAAGGGTGCTTTACTGGACACCACCCGCCAGCCCCAGGCGATACCCTCCGGCACATTGGTATAACCTGTCGGCGACATTGCATCGATCGCATTTTTGACGGCGGTTTTCCCGACCGCCGTCGCGACGTCCTTCAGCGGTGTAATCGGCGTAGTGGTGCAACTGTAGCCAGGGCCGTAATAGTTGCCGATTCCGGGGGTGGAATCATCAAGCGGCTCGAAATATTTCTGCATGTTCTGCTGGCGAATGGCCCCGGAAGAACTTGTACTATGATCGTTCCACCAGTTGTTTGCCGCATCCCAATCGTCGAACGGCTGGACGTCGCCGGGCTCGTCAGGTGCGAATGTCGGCACGTAGAGGGTCGCCGGAACTGAAGTTGATGGCGTCGCATCGTCGACATTGTAGGGATATGGGCGCGCTTCGACGCAACCACCCCAACTGGTAAGTTTGGCCAGCACCGGACCCGGCTTGATGTATTTCATCTCATCGTAAAGTCGCCAGCGGGTCAGCTTGTTGTTGTGTTGATCGTACCAGACACCGCCGACAAGTGTCGCGCCGCCATCGATCGTGGTCCAGTCATAGTCCTCGTGATGAACAGGTGACCGGCCATCCTGGTCAAGCCAGGACGCCGCTGCATTTCCGGGCCCGACATTGACGGTCGCCGAGAACGGAACCACCGCAAACTGAACGGGTTTCGCCACCTGCTGGATGCTCGCGGCCTCCGCCGCCAGCTGGTCGATCAACTGTTTGGAGGCGTCTTTCAGAAGGTCGATGCGCTTCTGGCTGCTGCCGTGGCCGGTTGAACTCATGGAACCGGAATTGTCGAGCACAAGTGCTACTTCCGCGGTGTTCTTGAGGCGAATCTTCGCTTGTGCATTCAGGTCGATATTGGTGATGCCGTTGCTGGAGCCCATCAGGTATGAGAATGCCGGAAGCAGATGCGGCTGGTATTTGAGCTCAGCCGCCAGTTTCAAAAGTCCGCCACCCTCTGTTGAATTCGGCAAGTTGACACTCAGCGTCGTGTTGGCGGGCTTGACAGGGCCGAGATTGGCTTCAAAAAAAACCTTTGCGAAAGCCACGGCTTCAGTGTCCGTGGCGCCGGCAAGGATTTGCCGCGCGGTGGCAATGCCCGATGCGTCCAGCGCATGAATTGCTGCCGCTCTGTGCCTTACCATTTCAGAATAGTCGACAGCTATCGCCGCCGCTCCCATCACTGGAAGCAGCGCGATTGCAAAGGCAATTCCGAATTGGCCTTTTGCGTCGCTCAAGAACTGGCGCAGCACTGGTATCAATTGTTTCCCGCTCAACCTGTGTTCGAACGGAATCTTTCACAAAGGCTCTAAATCAAGATGAGTCCCGGCCGGAAAATGCCCTGTTTGCTGTTCAGGGTTCGTTAACCGTTGTCGCGGCCGGCCGATGGATGACCGAATGTCCGCAATGTGGTCAGCTACGCGCGACCTTCTCCGATGCGCTCCCGGCCGAATCACGCAGCCGCCTCGGATCGCCGAAACGTGTTCCGGTCAATAGATCGATCCCGCTGTCAATCAGTCCAACCGCTTCCTCATCCGTGGTGACATCGGTCGCAATGATCTGCAGGTCGACGTCGGCAACGGCACTGGCCAGTTCATGCGCGTCAAGCAGGTCGCCGCGATATTTCACCAGTCCAAGCAGTCTCTTGGCCGGCTGCTTGACGTAGCGTGCGCCCGCATTGTGCAGGACCTCCGCATCGCTAGCCGACCCCGTCCAGTTCTCGACGGCGAACTGGATTCCGACCTCACTCAAGGTTTCCAGCATCGCCAGACGCCCCGATTTTCCGGCGTTAAACAGCGAAGCGGGAACTGACAGCGCAAGCGACCGAGTCAGCGCGGGATGCATGTCGAACAGATCAGCGACAACGGTCAATTCTTCCGGATCATCGAGAAGCGCTGCTGAGATGGCTGAATGCAACGGCATTTTTTCCGCATCACTGCCCAGTTGCTGCCGCGCCGCCTTGGCGGCGGCGAGAATGAGTCCACGCTCGAAACCGGCGACATTCATGCGTCCGGTTGCCGAAACCAGTCTTTGAACATCGACGAACTGCTCACCCGGCAAACGCAGATGCGCGAAGACCTCGAAGCCCTTGGACTCACCCTTTGAGATTGAGACGATCGGCTGGAGACTGAGCTCGGGGCCTTCCTTTCCGGAAACTTTGGCGATTGCCAACTCGATTTCCCGCCGGTTGTCCGGATTGGTGTCCGGTTGTTGTGCCGGTTTGGGCTTCACGTCCTCCGGTACTTGGATTTTGTGGATCGATGGGTGCGGGATCACATTGTCATTATCTTGCACCGCGACGGCGGGATCGGAATCCCGGTCGCTGTTGTCGTTCGATAGGACCGGCTCCTGTGGAGCTGTCAGCGAGGCGATTTCCGACTTCAGGGAGTTGTTGATTTCGCTGACCGTCTTGGCGTGCCGGCTCGAACGCTCATCGATTTCATGCAGGGCGCCGTCTAGCGAGCGCGACAATTGCGCGATGTCCGATCTTAAATTGTAGGCGTTCCGGATTGCCCATGCCGCGAGAGAAAGCGCGGCGATGGCGGTTCCGAGGGCAGCAACGGCCACAAGGGCGGACAGGTATGCTCCCTGGTTCTCGATCAGGTTTGTGATCCGCTCGACCAGCGGTTCGAAAAACAGCGCAATGGCCGCACCTGCCGCGACAATGACAAGAACCGTACGACGCATCATGGCTGCGGTCTTACAATTTGACGCTGTTGTGTTTTCAAAACCAGCCTTCGATCAGGGTAAATGAACAATGAAGCGTTTTCGCATGGGGCCAACAGGCTGTTAAGTGAAAGCTGGTGACAGAGTGAACAGGTTCGGTTAATGCGTCACCCAACACGACCAATCACCCAACTGAAATGGATCGAGCCCGATGGCAGGACTGCCGGATCAACCGGAGACGCTTGACGCGATTGTCGACCGGTATTCGGTGATCCTGTGCGATGTCTGGGGCGTCGTGCACAATGGCGTCAGGGTATTCCGGACTGCCGCGGCCGCCTTGCGGCGGGCGCGAAGCAGGGGACTGACCGTTGTCCTGGTTACCAATGCACCAAGGCCGCACGGTCCGATCGAGCAGCAATTGGATCGATTGGGTGTTGATCGAGATGCCTGGGATCGGGTCGTGACATCCGGTGATGTCACCCGCGCGTTGATACAATCCGGTCCGAGTCAAATCTTTCATCTTGGACCGGAACGCGATGTCAGCCTTTACGAGGGTCTGAATGTGTCGCTTGAGATGGAAGATGCAGCTGACGCGGTTGTCTGTACCGGTTTTTTTGACGACGTAACCGAAACGCCCGAGGATTATGCCGATATGCTGGCCCGTTTTCATCGGCGTGGCCTGCCATTTGTCTGTGCCAATCCGGACATTGTGGTCGAACGCGGCGAGCGGCTGATCTGGTGTGCCGGCGCGCTGGCCCGTGATTATACAGCCCTGGGCGGGAAGACTTTGATAGCCGGCAAGCCCCACAGGCCGATCTATCTGGAAGCGCTATCGCAGGCGTCGAAACTCATGGGCAGGACTGCCCAACCGTCTGAGACCCTGGCAATCGGGGACGGCGTCGCGACCGACGTCGCCGGAGCGCGGGAAAACGGCATTGATATGCTCTATATATCCGGCGGAATTCATGCCCGTGACTATGGCGACGTGCACGATCCCGATCCAAAGCGCCTGGCGGCTTTTCTGGCCAGCCACGACAGCACTCCCGTGGCGACAATGCCGTCTTTGCGGTGAGTAAACCCGCTTCACCGACCGAGATTACGATACGATGAAACATCAGGCTTTCCAGCGCATATCCGACCTAAACAATCTTCCGGACGAGTTGCGCTCCGGAGTTGTGGTGATCGGTAATTTCGATGGTGTTCACAGAGGCCATCAGGTCGTCCTGCAACGCGGCCTTGACGAAGCAGCCAAACTGGATGCACCGGCACTGGTTCTGACATTCGAGCCGCATCCTCGCACGGTGTTTCGCCCGGATGTGCCGGTGTTCCGGTTGACGCCGGCACCCGTCAAGGCCGGGCTGATCGCGGCATTGGGTTACGATGCGGTTATCGAGTATCCGTTCGATCGCGATTTCTCGTCTTTGACCGCGGAACAATTTGTTGCCGAAATCCTGCAGCAGGGTATTGGCGTGTCCCATGTTGTGACCGGTTTCGATTTTCACTTCGGCAAGAACCGGCAGGGCGGGCCGGCGTTTTTGATGGAGTCGGGCAAAACAAAGGGATTCGGTGTTTCGCTGGTCGATGCGTTCCGCGATAAAACCGCCGAGGTGATCTCATCGAGCCGGATTCGGCAAATGCTGGAGGAAGGTGATGTCGATACTGCCGGGGAAATGCTCGGTTTCCGGTTCCATGTCGAGGCCGCAATCGTGCGGGGCAAGCAACTTGGCCGCACCCTCGGCTATCCGACCGCCAACATGATGCTGCCCGCGGATGTCACATTGCGGCACGGCATATATGCCGTCCGGTTCCGCCGCAGCGACGGCTCTCTACATGACGGTGTTGCGAGCTTCGGGAGACGTCCGACCGTGGATGTCGACGGTGGTGAACTGCTGGAAACCTATGTTTTCGATTTTTCCGGCGATCTGTATGACGAAATCTGCACCGTGAGTTTCTTCGGCTGGTTGCGCGGCGAAGAAAAATTTGACGATCTGGATGCCCTTCGCCAACAGATGAAGCGCGATGAAAATCAGGCGCGTCGGATTCTGTCAAAGGTCGAGCCGCTCTCTGACCTCGATCAACGCGTCGGTTTCGATCTGCCGGTATGACGGATCGGATATTGATAACCGGTGCAACGTCGGGGATCGGCAACGCCCTGACCAAACGTATCGCGCACGACAACGATGTGCTTGTCACCGGCAGCCGCTCAGCCGAACTGGTTTCACCGGATTTGCCGGCCGGTGTCCGCTACGTGCAGGCTGACCAGACACGGCCGGAGGAAGCGGTGGACCTCATCGACGGTGCACTGGAGTCTTCCGGGTGGTCCGGCCTGGATTTGGCGGTATTGAATGCCGGGATCGGGTTCGCCTGCGAACCGCATGCCGAAACGCCGGACACTATTCACCAGACGCTTGACGTCAATCTGATGGCGTCCATGCTTCTGGCGCGATCGCTCAGCGGGCGCCTGGAAGCGGCCGGCGGCAAGCTGGTCCTGATTGGTTCGGTTGCGCATCGCGGCGCCTCGGGATTTGCGACCTATGCCGCATCGAAGGCGGGTCTTCACGGTTTTGCCCGGGCCCTGCGTGAAGAGTGGCGCAACCGCATCCGGGTCCAGATCATTCATCCTGGCCCAACCGCGACGCCGATGCACGCAAGGGCAGGATTTGACCCCGGCCGGATCGGCCGGTTGTTTCTCAAACCGGAAACCATGGCGGCGATGGTGCACCGGGCTATCCGGGCCGACAAGTCTCCCGTTACCGTTTCTTTCGGTCGCTACATATTGAGCGGTGCCTTTGCCGGGAGGCGATTGTGACCGGAACCGCGCTGGTCACGGGCGGTGCGTCGGGCCTCGGACAAGCCCTTGTCCGGCAACTGCTGGCCAAGGACATGCATGTCGTCTGCGTCGATCTGGTTCCGCCCGATACCCATGCAAATCTCATCTTCATCAAATGTGATCTGGCGGACCGGCGGGCCGTCAATATCGGTTGGTCCGCGATCCTTGCCGCCGGACCGTATGATCTTGTTGTTCTGAATGCCGGGGTCAGCGCGACCGGGCAGTTCGAATCGATCCCGGCTGAAGTCTACCGGCGGCTGATCACGCTCAACACCGAAACGCCGATCCGCATGGCCTCCGGCCTGATGCGCGAGGCTGCCCTGCGCTCCGGTGCCCAGCTCGTGTTCGTGTCGTCGCTTTCCCATTTCACCGGTTATCCCGGCGCAGCGGTCTACGCGGCCTCGAAGGACGCGCTGGCGGTCTATGCCAAGAGCATCCGCGCTGCCTTCCGAAACAGGGGTGTGTCGGTTATCAGCATGTATCCTGGGCCATTGCGCACACCCCACGCTGAACGTCACGCACCGGCCGGCGCCAACGCCAGCAGGCGGATGCAGCCCAATGAGGCTGCTTTGATACTGCTCGCCGGAACGATTGCCGGCGACAAGGTTATCATTCCGGGCATCCCGGCAAAGCTTACTGCCCTGGCCGGACGGCTGTTTCCGGCGACAGTGACCCGCTGGATGCGGCGAGAGATATTTCAGAAACTCGACCGCTCGGTTTTTTGAAGCGCTCCGTGTGCCGAACAGGAGCTCAAAAGCGGCCGGTGCAAGATTTGGCTTTATTCCCTCCGATAGCGTTGCTAAAAGCGCGCGATGACCAGCACCGGCTCAGCAGCGTATTGCCTTTTGCGAATTATTGGCCCGGCCTTCCCGGCGGCGTGACCACGGGAAGGACCGGGTATTCCGGCGTGCGAGTGACCGCACGGATTCCGCTATCATTTTGAACCGACCTTCCGCCCGATCCGGAGCGGAGAAACCAATGGCGAGACCATGACCGAACCGTCCAAGGCGATTGATTATTCAAAGACCCTTTACCTTCCAAAGACCGACTTCCCGATGCGTGCCGGTTTGCCGAAAAAGGAACCCGAAATTGTTGCGCGCTGGCAGGAGATGAACCTGTACCGCAAGCTGCGTGAGGACGCGCAGGGCCGGCCGGCTTACGTGCTGCACGACGGGCCCCCCTATGCCAATGGCAATATTCATATCGGTCATTCCCTCAACAAGATCCTGAAGGACGTGATCACCCGCTCGTTCCAGATGCGCGGTTACGATTCCAACTACGTGCCGGGTTGGGATTGTCACGGATTGCCGATCGAATGGAAAATCGAGGAACAGTATCGCGCCAAGGGCAAGAACAAGGACGAAGTGCCGGTCAACGAGTTCCGGCGCGAATGCCGCGATTTTGCCGCGCACTGGATCGATGTGCAAACGGAAGAGTTCAAGCGGCTTGGCATTGAAGGCGATTTCGAGAAGCCCTACACCACCATGGCTTTCTCTGCCGAAGCTCGTATCGCCGGCGAATTGCTCAAATTCGCCGCGTCCGGACAGTTGTATCGCGGCTCTAAGCCGGTGATGTGGTCGGTTGTCGAGCGAACGGCCCTGGCGGAGGCCGAGGTCGAGTACCAGGACTATGAAAGCGACACTATCTGGGCGCGCTTTCCCATCGTTGAAGGCCCCGAAGATCTCAAAACACATTCGGTGGTGATCTGGACCACGACGCCCTGGACCATCCCGGGCAATCGCGCCATCGCCTTTTCGGAGCGGGTTGGCTACGGCCTCTACGAGGTCACGGCGGACGAAGATCCAGAAACGCCGCGCTGGGCGGTCAAGGGCGAGAAGATGATTCTCGCAGACGCACTCGCCGCCGACGTGTTCGACAAGGCTCGTGTGCCGCAAGGCGGCTGGAAAAAACTGCGTGCGGTCGAGGCGGCGGAATTGTCGTTGATGGTGTGCGCCCATCCGCTCGCCGGATTTGCCGACGGATACCGGTTTATGGTGCCGCTGCTGGCAGGCGGGCATGTGACGGACGAAGCCGGCACTGGATTTGTGCACACGGCTCCAGGTCACGGCCGTGAGGATTTCGAAGCCTGGATGGACAATGCCCGCCGGTTGGAAGCCCGCGACATCTCGTCGGCAATTCCCTTTACAGTCGGCGATGATGGTCGCTTCACCCAGGACGCGCCCGGATTTGAAGGCCGCGTGGTGATTGACGATAAAGGCAAGAAGGGTGATGCCAACAAGACCGTGATCGACACGCTGGTCGAGCATGGCATGTTGCTGGCGCGGGGACGGTTGAAACATACATACCCGCATTCCTGGCGTTCCAAGAAACCGGTTATCTTTCGCAACACGCCGCAATGGTTTGTTCACATGGACAAACCGCTCGGCGACGACACGACCCTGCGCAGCCGGGCATTGAAAGCGATCGATCAGACCAGGTTTGTTCCTGCCGCCGGCCAGAACCGCCTGCGCGGCATGATCGAGGACCGTCCCGACTGGGTGCTCTCACGACAGCGCGCCTGGGGGGTGCCGATCTGTGTATTTGCCGATGATGCAGGGGAGATATTGCAGGACGAAACGATCAACAACCGCATCATCGAGGCCTTTGGTGGTGAGGGTGCCGACGCCTGGTTCGCCGACGGG
>JAJFHT010000348.1 GCA_021775495.1 Hyphomicrobiales bacterium
TTTGCCGCATCGGGTGGCAGGGTCCCTGAATCCGGGACTCCTGCTCCGATGACGAAATGCAGTTTCCCTTCACCATTCAGTCCAACCCGGCGCTCGCGCCATCCTTCTCTGGTTTTGACATATTGGTGTACCGGCAACGCGTCGAAAATCTCGTTGCCGACAAACAGGGTGGTTTGTGGTGGCAACTGCGTCACCGACTGATGCCAGCACGGATTAATTCCGCTGGCTGCCAATGTGTCGGTTTGCAGGTCGACCAGCTTTGGACTGGCTTCGACGAGGCAGAACGAAGCTGTCTGCGCAAAATTGCGGTCCAGGGAGGTAAGTGTTCGGACCATGTCGCGGAACAGAGTACCGCGCCCTGGTCCGATTTCAGCCAGGGTTACCGGCTGCGGCATATCGATGGCCTTCCAGGCAGAATAGATCCAGACCGCCAGCAGTTCACCGAACATCTGGCTGATTTCCGGCGCGGTGATGAAATCGCCCTGCGCCCCAAAAGGCTGGTGCGTAGTGTAATAGCCATCCTGCGGATCCAGCAGGCAGGCCGCCATGTAGTCGGCAACGGATATCGGCCCGGTTGCCTCGATCAGGCGTATCAGTCGCTGTTTCAGGCCGGACATGGTTCAGCCGGAACTGGGCTCTGACTTCGGCGCGCTCATCATCGCCCAGAGACCAGCCAGCACCATGGGCAATGACAATACCATCCCCATGGTCAGCCAGCCGCCCGCAAGATAACCGATATGGGCATCCGGCTCGCGAAAGAATTCAACGATGATGCGGCACGCACCGTAACCGGCAACAAATCCACCGCCGACATAACGCGGGCTTTTCAGTTTCAGCCTCGAATGGGTCAGAAATCTCAGGAAGCCAAACAGTATGAGGCCTTCCAGTATCGCTTCATAGAGTTGGCTCGGATGGCGTGGTTCCGGCCCGCCATTGGGAAAATAGACTGCCCAGGCAACGTCGCTGGTGCGGCCCCAAAGCTCGGAATTGATGAAGTTTGCCACCCTGACCAGTCCGAGGCCGACGGGAACGCCGGCGGCGACCGTGTCGAGCATGCTCCAGCTGTTGATGCCGCGCGAGCGGGAAAACAGCACCATGGCCAGAATGACGCCCAGCATGCCGCCATGAAACGACATGCCGCCCTGCCACAGGGCAAAGATATCCAACGGATTCTGCAGGTATCGAAGCAGATCATAGAACACGACATATCCGATACGTCCGCCGGCGACGACACCAACCGCTGCCCAGATCAGAAAATCGTCAATATCTTCCGGTGTCATCGGCGGCTTGCCGTCGGTCCAGAGATGCTGTGTGACCAGCAATCGCTTGCAATACCACCAGCCAAACAGGATGCCGACAACATAGCCAAGACCATACCAGTGAATGGCCAGCGGACCGATCGAGATGATCACCGGATCGATGTTTGGAAATGCCAGGGCGGCAAACGGAATCAGAAATTCGGGCAAAGTGAATGTCCAGGTGAAACGGATGGAATGGGCCGGACCATGCTTGAGCAATCCGGGCAGGTCAAGCGGGTCATCGGCCCCGGCTGGTCGCCTTGCCGCGCTTGTAAATAATGGCGTTGGCGCCTATGTGAAAGGCAACCTGAGAGGCCTGCCATGTCGAACGGACCAAACCGCATTCTGGATGAAGTTGCAAAGTTGATGACCGATGCGGCCGGTGCGGCCCAGGGGCTGCGCAAAGAGGCCGAAACGGTATTCCGTTCGCAGGCGGAGCGCGTCCTGAACTCCATGGATCTCGTGCAGCGCGAGGAATTCGAGGCAATGCGCGAAATGGCGTTGAAGGCCCGCGCGGAAAACGAGAAACTTTCTGCCCGTATCGATGCGCTTGAGGCGAAAGCTGCCAAGTCCGCGCCGCGAAAATCATCGAGCAAGACGCCAAAGAAGCCTTCCGGCAGCAAGGACTGAAAAAAAGTTTCGACCTTGTGAACGTTGGTGCCATTGCTGAAAAATGCTTTGCCGTGAATCGTTTAGGCGTATCGGGTGAATCATTTTCCGAAGCGCTATCCACACCCGATCGGGCCGGTCGCCAAAAAAGGACTGGCTTCGCGACTCTGCTGCAATAGACTGAATTCAAAGGGTGATTCGTTTCCGGATCGAACGCTGGGCCACTTTGGCCGGGCTCTGGGCGTGCACTTTTTTGGGGGAGCGGCGGCAGCTCTTCGGGGATGACAGGATACGACCCATGAGCCTTTTGGAAATTGACGCTTCGCGCGATTCGCATCCGGTTGACGTCATCGAACATGTTGCGCACAGCAATGACTGGGCGTTCGAGCGAACCGGCGATGACGAGATAGCAATTTCGGTGACCGGCAGCTGGACCGATTATCATGTGTCGTTTTCCTGGATGGAAGATTTCGAAGCACTACACCTGGCCTGCGCTTTTGATATCAAGGTGAAAAAATCCTGTTTCCCTGAAACCATGCGGCTGCTGTCCCTGATCAATGAGCAATTGCTGATCGGTCACTTCGACCTTTGGGAGCAGGAGGGTGCCGTGATGTTCCGCCAGTCGCTGCTGCTGTGCGGCGGCGCGGAACCGACCGACCAGCAGGTCGAGGTGCTGTTGTCGAGTGCCCTGGAATCCTGCGAATCCTACTATCAGGCTTTTCAATTCGTGAACTGGTCTGGTGTCAGCGCTCGTGAAGCACTCGATTCGGCGCTTTTCGAAACACTCGGCACGGCCTGACGACAGCGGCTTTTGTTCGGCCGCATTTGGTCCTATATTTTAGTCCATGGACAAAGAACCGAACCAGGACGCCCTGATATCCACATTGTTCCGCCTGCTTGAAACCCGGAGCTGGCACGACATCTCCCTGGCCGACATCGCGCTCGAGAGCGGGACCGACCTTGCCGAATTGCGCGCCCGGATTGACGGCAGATTTTCCGTGCTGGAGAAATTTGCCCGGCAGATCGATGTAGAGGTGATCAAGGCCGTTGATCCCGACTTGAAGGGCGAACCGGCGCGCGAGCGGTTGTTCGATATTCTGATGAGCCGGCTCGATGCGCTCGAGCCCTTCAAATCCGGAATTGCCGGCCTTGCGCGATCTGCCCGCCGTGACCCGCTGCTGGCCGCGCAACTCAACCGGCTGGCCTGTACGTCGCAGGGCTGGATGCTGGAGGCGGTCGGAATTTCCAGGGACGGTCTCATTGGCGCTTTGCGCATACAGGGACTGGTGCTTGCCTTCTCAAGGGTGCTGAGCGTTTGGCTGAAAGATGATGATCCGGACATGGCGCGTACAATGGCCGAACTGGACAAGGTTCTAAGACGCGGCGAAACGGTTCTCGACACTGTCTCGCGATTCTGTGCAGCGATGCCGTCTGCAGCCGGCAGGAGACGAACTGCGCAGGAGCGTGACGATCTGCAGGGGAGGGCCGAAGCGTGAAAGATGGCGAAGCAGAAGCGCCGATTTCATGGGCTGATTTCGAGAGGGTCGATATCCGCTCTGGAACCGTCATTGCCGCCGAGCCGTTTCCACAAGCCAGAAAACCGGCGCTGAAGCTGCAGATAGATTTCGGTCCGGACATCGGGGTGAAAAAATCGTCGGCCCAAATCACCGAACACTATTCGCCCGATACTTTGTTGGGGCGCCGGGTGATGGCGGTGGTCAATTTTCCGCCTCGCCAGATCGGTCCGTTCATGTCGGAGGTGTTGACGCTCGGCTTCGCCGACGACAATGGAGCTGTTGTCCTTGCCCTGCCGGATGGAGATGTCCCCGACGGCGCGCGGTTGATGTGAAGCGCCTAGCCGGAGAACCGATTCGGTGCCATCAAACGTTTCAATCTAATCAGGAAAGAGTCTCTAGGACGGCACTTTCACTACAGCGCGCAGCCCGCCCATCGGGCTGGTTTCAAGCGTAATATCGCCACCATGGCTGCGGGCTATGTCACGGGCGATCGAAAGCCCCAGCCCGGTTCCGCCTGCGTCCTGGTTGCGGGCCTCGTCCAGCCGGACAAACGGCTTGAACACTTCGTCACGCATATTGTCCGGAATGCCGGGACCATCATCATCAATGGTGATGATCAGCGAGCCCTTTGAGTTGACGGCGTTTACCCGCACGTTCTGAGCATGGCGATAGGCGTTGTTGACAAGGTTCGTGATCAGCCGGGCAAAGGCATTTGGCCTCAATTGGACATTCGCGGCGCCGCTCATCTTCGTTTCAAGATTGCGCTCGCGCAATTTGGATTCTTCGCGCAGCTTTTCGAAGAATGACGGCAGGTTGAAACTGCCGGTATCTTCCGAGGCCTCACCCTTGGCAAAGGCCATGTAACCCTCAAGCATCGTTTGCATGTCGGCAATGTCATTGTCGAGCGCATTGGCATCGGATTTGTCGCTGCCAAGCGCCAGTTGCAGTTTGAAACGGGTCAGAATGGTGCGCAGGTCATGACTGACACCAGTCAACATTGCCGTGCGCTGTTCAATCTGGCGTTCGATGCGTTCGCGCATCTGTATGAAGGCCAGTCCGGCGCGCCGGACCTCTTCGGCGCCGCGCGGGCGAAAGCTCGTCGGCATGGGACGACCCTTGCCGAAACATTCTGCCGCCTCGGCCAGCGCCTGTATCGGCCGTATCTGGTTGCGCAGAAACAAAATGGCGATGGTCAGCAGAACCAGTGAGGTCCCGACCATCCACAGCAGGAAAATGTGGGTGTTCGACGCATAGGCCTGGCTGCGCCTGGCAAACACCCGCAGCACCTTGTCCTCAAGCTGTATCCGGACCTCGACAATGTTCGAATTACCGACCGTGTCGATCCAGAACGGGCGGTTTATCTGGCGGATGATTTCGGAACTCAGGATCTGGTCGAGAATGGAAAAGAACGGCTTGGGACCCGGCGCAGGAAGCGGATCGGGAGGCAAAATGTCTATCTTCAGCGACAAGCGATCCTGGGCAATCCGGATGACGTTTTCATATTCATCATCCTGAGGGTAGGTATCGATCATGTCGATCACCGCCGCGATGTCCCTTGTTACGGCAGTGGACAGCCGTTGAGTGACGGTCTGCCAGTGGCGCTCCATGAAAACGAAGGCGATGACGGACTGAAGCAGCAGCATCGGCGTGATCACGATGATCAGCGAGCGGACGTAGAGCCGTTTGGGCATGCGCCGCTGCACCGAACGGGCGAGACGCCGCCAATTGTCCCTCAGCGGGCCGAGAAAACGTGCATGACGGGACAATATGCCCTGTTTGCCGCTTGCAGGTGTGTCTGTTGTCGCCATTATCCGGTGCCCGTGGCGAGCCATGTCGCCGAAATTTCAGCGATAATAGAGCTTTTCGGAAAAAAGGGGAAACCGGATTTCCATTAGGCATCAGTGGCCGGAAGCGGTCCGGATGGGCGTCCTGTATCGCCCCTGCCGGCTACTCGACACTCAGTCGGTATCCGACACCGCGCACGGTCTGCAGCCAGACCGGATCGGCCGGGTCATTCTCGATCTTGCGGCGCAGACGGTTGATCTGCACATCGATCGTGCGCTCGCCGACAGCCGACTCTTCGCCGACAAGCTCGTGGCGTGGAATGGTTTCGCCGACACGATCGGCAAACAAGGACAGGATTTCCTGTTCCCGGTCGGTCAATCTGACCGTTTCTCCGGATTTCTTCAATTCGCGCCGGGCCATAACGAAGGTGTAGGGGCCAAAGACCAGCTGTTCGGCTTTGGGTGTTTCCGGCGGCCCGCCGCGCCGCAGGATGTTGCTGATGCGCAGGATCAGTTCACGTGGATCGAATGGCTTGGCGAGATAATCGTCGGCTCCTGCCTCAAGGCCGCCAATGCGCTGATCCGTTTCGGACAGGGCGGTCAACATCAGGATCGGCACGTCCTTTTCCGACCGCAATGACCGGGTCAGGTCGACGCCGTTTTCTCCGGGCATCATCACATCCAGGATCAACAGATCGAAATCCAGCCCGCGCAGCTTGTTACGGGCCTCTGCCGCATTGCCTGCAACGGTGATGCGAAATCCATTCGTTGAAAGGTATTGCTGCAGCAGACTGCGGATACGAGTGTCGTCATCGACGACAAGCAGATGCGGAGCATCGTCGAGCGGCATCGTGCTTGTTGGTTCCATCTCAAGAGCTTCCGTTGATGCGGCGATCATGGGACCGTTCTCCAGGTAGTCGGTCGATTTGCGCCCGCAGTTCGGGATCGACCATGGATTTCAGAAACGATTTAATTGCTGCCCGTTCCTCCGGGTCTGCCTTTCCCAATGCCGCATGGATGCGGCGGGACTGTGGCGTTGCCAGTTCCAGCATCAGTGCTCGCCCGGTTGATGTCGGATAAAGCTCACGTTGGCGACGGTCCTGCGATCCGGCAACCTGGACGATATGTCCGGTTTCAACCAGCTGTTTGAGCACCCGGGCAAGGCTTTGTTTTGTGATCTTGAGATAGTCGAGCAACTCGGCCACGGTAAGTCCGGGAGCCCTGCTGACAAAATGCAGAACCCGGTGGTGGGCCCTGCCAAATCCGTAGCCCTGCAATATCGCATCCGGATCGGAGGTGAAGTCGCGATAGGCAAAGAACAGCAGTTCGATCAGGTCGAAATCAATGCCGTCATCGGGACCGAGCGGTGTGCGCACCGGTCTGTTAGGTTCTTGCCGTGAAAGGGTCATCTACAAATCTTCACTGGATTTGGAAATAAGTCAGCCTTGTTGACATAAACTAACTCGACTGAT
>JAJFHT010000349.1 GCA_021775495.1 Hyphomicrobiales bacterium
GTTGGCGATGACGAGTTCGGCGTTTTCGTGTTTGAAACGGCCAAGGGCAGTGCGTTTTTTTGGCGTTGAATTCGGATCGAACGGATCGATCTCGACGACATAACCGGCACGGTTGGCTTCATTGGGATGTCTGGAAATATCGAAACGCTCGTCTTGTCTGGCCCAGCCGTAACCCCAGTCCTTTTTGCCGACGCCGTAGCGTTTCATCATCTTACTGGGTTCGAAGGATTCATCGCTGGAGGAGAAATAGCCGTTGAAATTTTCCTCGCAGGCCAGGTATGTCCCCCAGGGCGTGCGGCCATTGCCGCAATTGTTCCAGGTTCCAAGTGATGTGGTTCCTGTCGCGTCAGCAGCAGTTTTCATCAGATCGTGACCGCGCGCGGGACCGGTGATCTCCATCTGTGTATCGGCGGTGATGCGGCGGTTGACTGGCGAGTCTTTCACGATGGACCATTTTCCATCCTGCCGGTCGATTTCGACCACGGTCACGCCGTGCGCCGCCTTGCCTTTTTCGATATCGTCGGCGGTCTCCGGCAATTCGCTGTCTCGGTTGCCGTAGATGATGCGCCGATTGGTGTATTCATTGTTGACGGCAAAAACGCTGCGATCGCCGTCGTTGAACAGCGCCATACCGTCATTGTTGTCACCGAGCGAAAGAGCCTGGCTGGCACCGGTGCCGCGTGTCGCCGGATCAAATTCCGTACCGGTCGACCACAACGGATCGCCCCAGCGCATCACGACATGCCAATTGTATCCGTCTGGAACCGTGACCGTGTCATCAGAACTGGCGGCAACCGCGGCAAAACTCAGACGGCTTGCGGCCCAGGCCGGCATCGTTCCGAGGCCGGCCGCACCGAGCACGAATGCGGCGCCACCAAAGGCGATGCTGCCGCCGAGAAATCCGCGACGGGTCATGGCGCCGTCGACCACCTCGTCAAAGCCGGTGACATCCGGGCCGGGGTTCAGGATCTCGTCAAAATCGTCAAAAGACAGTTCTTGCTTCGTATCTTCGTTCATCTGGGTCACGTCTTTCTTGATTGAATTCTTGCCAGGGCTGATCGGCCGCGCCAAGTTCGCTGTTTGGCCTGGTCGCAACCTGCGTCAATATTGCGACACCCGCATGACGGTTTGCACAATGTGTCAATGCCGCAATCGCAAAACTGGTCCAGGGCGGGATTGCTGTGATAGAAATGTCTTTTGACCTCATGCCGATCTGGTTACATGGATTTTCGCACTCTTCCCGATGGACCCTTCAAACTCAACAATCTCAATGCCATGGACGGCACGGGTCGGCTCGTACCGCTCGATCTGACGATCGCCGATGGCCGGGTTAGTGCGGGGAATGCTGAAACCACCATCGACATGGCGGGCTCGATCCTGCTGCCGACATTTACCGACATGCACACCCATCTGGACAAGGGGCATATCTGGAACCGGACAGCCAATCCGGACGGAACCTTCGATGGCGCATTGTCGACTGCCAGTGTCGATCGAATGGCAAACTGGACGGCCGAGGATGTGAGGCGGCGCATGGAGTTTGCGCTGAAATGCGCCTACGCCCACGGCACCGGTGCCATCCGTACGCACCTCGACAGCCTGCCACCGCAGGATGGTATTTCCTGGCCTGTGTTCCGGGAGATCCGGGAGGAGTGGAAGACCCGCATCGATCTGCAGGCCGCCTGCCTGGTGTCGATCGATCTGGTCGATGCTGACGGCCCCTTCAAAACCGTTGCAGATATCGTCGCCCAAAGCGACGGAGTTCTTGGTGCGGTGACATATCCGATGCCGGATCTGGTCGAACGGCTGGAGCGCTTTTTTTCCATGGCGGCCGCTCGCAATCTGAGCACCGACTTTCATGTCGACGAGACCGGTGATCCTTCGGTGGCAACTCTGCGGACCATTGCCGAAACGGTAATCCGAACCGGATTCGATGCCCCGGTCGTTGTCGGACATTGCTGTTCGCTGGCGGTCCAGGACGATGATCAGGCAGACCGCACACTGGACCTGGTGGCCGAGGCCGGACTGAACGTCGTATCACTGCCGATGTGCAACATGTATCTGCAGGATCGCCGGTCGGCACGCACGCCCAGATGGCGCGGCGTTACCTTGGTGCACGAGATGAAAGCGCGCGGCATCAATGTGTCCTTTGCCTCCGATAATACGCGCGATCCGTTCTATGCCTATGGCGATCTCGACATGGTCGAGGTGCTGCGCGAGGCGACGCGGATTTCACACCTCGATCACAGTTCCCCGGACTGGATCAAGGCCTTCAACCTCAATCCGCGAGACGCATCCGGATTTACGCCAGGCGCTCTTGATGCCGGCGCGCCGGCGGATTTCATACTGTTCAATGCTCGCAACATGAACGAGTTGCTGTCGCGCCCGCAATCCGACCGGATCGTTCTGCGCGACGGCAAGGCAATCGACCGGACACTTCCCAACCATAGCGAACTCGATGACCTGATGGAGACTGCATGAAACCGAACATCGCCGCTGCAAGAGACGCGCTTGCCCATTTGGACATCGATGAAAACCCGGTGACACTGAAACAGAAGAGCCGCGATTTCTTCTGGTATTCGCCGGTGCTGAAGGCCCGCATGGATCATATTGTCGGTGATTTCTGCATCGCGCCGCGGAACGAGGCCGAGGTGATCGAGGTGCTGCGTGTGTGTTACCAGCACGATTGTCCGGTGACCACGCGCGGTGCCGGCACCGGCAATTACGGCCAGGCCATGCCGCTGGCCGGCGGTTGCGTGCTGCACCTGAAACACATTAACCAGGTCAAGGAGATCGCACCCGGCCGGGTGATCGTCGAGCCCGGCTGCCTGATCAAGGACCTCGATGAGGCATGTATCGCAGATTCCGGCCAGGAACTCAGGATGTTCTCCTCGACCTGGGCCACCGCGACCATTGGCGGCTTCATTGCCGGCGGCTCGGGTGGGGTCGGATCGGTAAAATGGGGTGCGCTTCGCGATCTCGGAAACATCATCCGTCTGCGGGTGGTGACGATGGAAGAGGAACCGCGCGTGCTGGAGTTTCGCGGCGAGGAACTGGCCCGCGTCAGTCACGCCTACGGCACCAATGGCATCATCACCGAACTCGAACTGCCGCTGGCGCCCGCCTATGACTGGGTGCAGCTTGCCGTCGGTTTCGATGATTTCATGGAAGCGGCAAGATATGCCAGTGAGCTGGCCAATGAGGACGGTATTCTGCTGAAGCTGGTTACACCGGTCGAGGCTCCGGTGCCTTATGATTATTTCCAGCGTTTCACCAAACATATCAGGCGTGAGCAGAGCCTCGTCATGCTGATGGTCGCACCGCATTCCATGGACGGTTTCGAGACTTTCACCAAGCGCTTTGCCGGTTCCGAAATTGTCTATCGATCCGACGACAATGACTGGGACCGCAATCCGGGCCTGATCTTCGAATATGGCTGGAACCACACCACCTTGCGGGCGCTGAAAGTCGATCCGACCATTACCTATCTGCAGGTGCGATACGCCCACCCCGACTATCTGGAGAAAATCGCGAAAATCCGCGAAATATTCGGCGAGGAGCTTCCACAGCACCTCGAGGTGATGCGCGAAAACGGCAAAGTGATGTTTGCCGGCCTCTCAATCGTCCGCTTTACCACCGAAGAGCGGCTGGAGGAGATCATCCGCATTCACGAAGACATGGGCTGCATGATCTTCAATCCGCACCGCTACACTCTGGAAGAAGCGGGGCGGCAGATGACCGACCAGCAGCAGCTGGACTTCAAGCGCGAGGCCGATCCCAAGGGACTTCTCAATCCGGGCAAGATGATCTCGTGGGATGAACCGGATTTCGCCTATGATACGATCTATGCCTATTCGAAAATGCTCAAGGCCGGTTGATTGAAAGTACTCGTTCTTTTTGCCCACCCCGTACCGGAGAGTTTTTCCTCCGCCCTGCACGACAAGGTGATCACCAGTCTGAAAAACAAAGGCTGGGAGGTCGATGATTTCGACCTGAACGCGGAGGGGTTCTCTCCGGTTCTGACCGCCGAGGAACGGCGCAACTACCACGATGAAGAGGTCAACACAGCCCCGGTGCAGTCCTATGTCGACCGGGTGCGCGCGGCCGACGCGCTGGTGCTGGTTTTTCCCGTCTGGAATTTTGGTTATCCGGCCATCCTGAAAGGATTCATGGACCGTGTGTTCCTGCCCGGCGTGTCATTCAAGCTGGTCGATGGCAGGGTCGCGGGAAATCTTCGCAACATTACCAGGCTTGCGGCCGTCACCACCTATGGCGGCGACCGATTCCGGGCCTTCCTGGCCGGCGATCCACCGCGCAAGAACATCACCCGTTCGCTTCGCTATCTGGTGAGCCCAACGGCAAAAACCAGGTATCTGGCACTCTACAACATGAACCTGGCCAGCGATGCGCAGCGCGACGCATTCCTGACCCGTGTCGGCAGGGAAATGGAGGCGTTCTGAATGAAAGCGCTTGTCGTTTATTGCCACCCCGATCCGGGCAGCTTCTCGGCGGCGGTCAAGTCCGCGATCATCGATCAGTTGGAAAAATCCGGCGCCGAGATCCGGCTGATCGATCTTTACGGTGAGGGTTTCAATCCACTGCTGAGCCAGACGGAATGGCAGGGATATGAAAACATCGACACCAATGCCGACGGCGTGAAGGAGCATACCGATGCCGTGCTTTGGTGCGACACGCTGATTTTCGTCTACCCGACCTGGTGGTACGGGCACCCGGCAATGCTGAAGGGCTGGCTCGACAGGGTCCTGATCCCGGGCGTCGCTTTCCATATGCCCGAAGGCGGCGCCATCAAACCGGGTCTGCACAATATCCGCCGACTGGCGGTCTTCACCACCTGCGGTGCCTCCTGGTGGCTGACACGTTTTGTCGGCTCGCCGGGTCGCAAGATCATCCTGCGCGGGATAGGGCTACTTTGCCACCCCGCCGCCAAGAAGATTTTTTGCGCGCACTACCTGATGGATTCCTCCACTGACGCCTCACGCGCCAGACAACTCGAACGTGTCGGCCGTGCCGTGCGGCGCATGGCGCGCGGCGGATTTCAAGGGAACAAAATGCGTCAATCCGATTCCCGATCACAGAAAGCATCAACATGAGCCAACGCCATTACTGGGCCGACTACCGGACGACCGAATATGAGGCGATCGATCCGCAAAGGACCATCGCCATTCTGCCGACAGCGGCAATCGAGCAGCACGGGCCGCATCTGCCGGTCGGCGTCGATACGATGATCAACCAGGGCATGCTGGACACGCTCTGCGACCGTATTCCCGATGATCTCGATATTCGCATCCTGCCGGTCCAGGCCGTTGGCAAGTCGAACGAGCATCTGCATGCGCCGGGAACCCTGACCCTGCCGGTGGAAGTGGCGACCAGGCTTTGGGTCGAGATCGGTCTCTCCGTTGCAAGGGCAGGCGTGCGCAAGCTGGCGATTGTCAACTCACATGGCGGCAATCTCGACAT
>JAJFHT010000350.1 GCA_021775495.1 Hyphomicrobiales bacterium
TCAGACCATGTCTGTTTCTTTCCCCTCAAGCTGGGCACGCGCTGGAGCAGCAGTTCACAGCAATTCACGACCGAAATTCAGGCCGGAGGAAAGCTCTCCTGGGGGCAGTATACGGGATTTGTCTGTCTGCCAGACCGGGAAAAACCGGCCATTGCCGCAGTGGCTGCAAAACTATGCGAACTGCCGTGGGGTCGCCTGTCGCACAAAAACGACCCCTGTCGGAGACGGCTGGAGCTGCTGCTGGATGGCTTTGTCAAATCCGGCTATCGCATCTCGCATGGCGAGGATGTCATCAATGGCGGCACCGTCGATAATCTGATTTGTCCGCAAATCCAGCTTCCGGGTGACTATGAGAGCTATCTGCAATCTTGCCTGAGTTCGAATACGCGGCAGAAAATCCGCCGGTTCTGGCGCAAATTCGAAGCGGCCGATGAGTTGAAGATCACCAGCAGCACGGCCGAGACCCATGACCGCGACCTGACCATCCTGCTGGATTTCTGGCTCTCAAGCTGGGCACCGTCCAGGGGACGAAGCTCCGCCGAACGCGCGGTGAAAAAATATCGTGAAATCCTTGGCCAGAGCCATTCGCTGAGCGCGGTTCATATTCCCGTCCTGTGGCGTGGCGGCCAACCGCTGGGCGCGCTGGCAAATATTGTCGATCGCAACAAGCGGCATCTCTATTTCATTGCGGCCGGCCGGGATGAAACCGTACAGGATCCGAACATCGGCCTGCTGCTGCATGCGCACAACATCCAATGGGCCATCGAAAACGGTATTGAGACCTACGATTTCTGTCACGGCAATGAACCGTACAAATACAGTTTTGGAGCGACCGACCGCCACGTTTCCAATGTTTCGATCTATCGCAAATCAGCAAGCAAGGTCGATCACCTCGATCCAGCCCATATCGGTGACGCGTTACGCAAGGCGATCAATCTGATGGAATCGAACAGGGTCGACGATGCCGCCAGAGCCTGCCGGCAAATCCTGCCGCTTCTGGCAGCGAAATAGTTGCCTCCCAGGTCAAGCTAACCAGGAAGTGATTTAGTTGCGGAACCCATCGATTGTGCACAGTTCCTTGACACCACCTCCGAAACTGCGGCGGCCGCCACCGTTGGTTGATGGTCTGCAAAACAGCAAACGACACGCATTATTGTCGGATGTCGGGACCGTTTTTATCGCGGTGCGTTCACCGTAGGCGCATTTGCTCGCATTTGCGACAAAACGGTCATAAAGCGTCAGAGTACGGTTTCGTTTTGAGCGGTAGCGAATGATCACCGCACCTTTTTGGGCAATAAGACTGTGAGCCTTGTGGCAGGTCAGTGATTTCGAGTTGTAGCGTGAAATTGCCTGGGCTTGCGTGCTGAACATCGCCACCCCTGCAGCGACAACAACCCATTTCACGGCAGTTGCATACGTCATTGATATTCCTTCACCTGAGCATTCATACGTCGGCAAACTACCACATAAGGACGGAAAGCATAATTCCATGGTGTTGTTCCGACGCAGCCGGTCATTTGTAGCAACTCGAATATTCGCTAGACTGGTGGCATCAAGAGCAAATGTACGCACTCGATGAGGGTCCATGACGACTGCCGATCCGATCGCAACTCTATTCAGCCTTGCCGGCCGCAAGGCACTGGTCACTGGCGGCAGCAGCGGTATCGGCAGGGCGATCGCCGTTGCGCATCACTTTGCCTACTTGAAATGGTCTATTTATTGACCTAAATACAGATTGATTTTTTGGATCTTTTAATATGAGGACAGGATAAGCAGATGCAGCGTATTGAAGCCAATATCGCCGTGAGCGTGTCAGACCTGAAAAAGAACCCAAGTGCAGTGATCGACAGTGCCGAGGGAACGCCGATCGCTGTCCTGAACCACAATCGCGTGATGGCGTACATGATCCCGGCCGACACTTATGAGGCAATCATGGATCACCTTGACGACCTGGAACTGGCAGGCATTATCAAATCGCGGGCGCACGAAAAGGGCGTGCTGGTTGATATTGATGAGCTATAGGCTTGCCTTCCTGCCCTCGGCAATGAAGGAGTGGAAGAAGCTTGGTTCAACACTTCAAACCCAATTCAAGAACAAACTCAGCGAACGCTTGAAGCAACCACGTGTGACAGCGGACGCCCTTCGCGGGATGCCGGATCACTTCAAGATCAAACTCCGGTCTGCCGGTTACCGGCTGGTTTACCGAATTGACGATCAAACTGTTACGATATTGGTCGTTGCGGTCGGCAAGCGCGAGCGGTCAGAGGTTTACAGATCGGCGAAAAAGCGATGAGGTTCCGTCTGATGCTGATATTATTGGAATATATCAAGGGACATTGACATCGCGACATACGACTACATCGTCATCGGCGCCGGCTCGGCCGGCTGCGTTCTGGCCAACCGGCTGTCCACCAATCCCAATACGCGCGTGCTACTTCTGGAAGCCGGCGGCAGGGACGACTGGATCTGGTTCCATATTCCGGTCGGCTATCTGTTCGCCATCGGCAACCCGCGTTCGGACTGGTGTTTCAAAACGGCCGCTGAGGATGGGCTGAACGGCCGGACACTTGCCTATCCGCGCGGCAAGGTGATCGGCGGGTCTTCTGCAATCAACGCGATGATCTATATGCGCGGCCAGGCAGCCGACTATGATCACTGGCGCCAGCTCGGGCTGACCGGATGGGGCTGGGACGACGTGCTGCCGGTCTTCAGAAAACACGAAGATCATTATCTCGGTGAATCGGACTTCCACGGGGCCGGCGGCGAATGGCGGGTCGAGCCGCCGCGAATCTCCTGGCAGATTCTCGACGCGTTCCGCGATGCGGCGGCTGAATGTGGCATAGGCAAAATCGACGATTTCAACCGCGGCGACAATGAAGGCTCTTCCTATTTTCAGGTTAATCAGAAACGCGGCACTCGCTGGTCAGCCGCCAGGGGTTTTTTGAAACCGGCGCTCGACCGACCAAACCTGACGCTTGAAACCGGATGCACCGTCGATCAAATCGGCTTTAAAAACGGTCGGGCAACTGGTGTAGAGTGGGTTCAGGATGGCAGGGCGTGCTCAGCCTTGGCTAAGGGCGAAGTCATCCTCGCCGCAGGTTCCATCGGTTCGACACAGATCCTTATGCGCTCCGGCATTGGAGACGGCGAACGGCTGAAACAGCTGGACATTCCGGTCACGGCCAACCGGCCCGGTGTTGGCCAGAACCTGCAGGATCATCTGCAATTGCGGATGATCTACAAGGTTTCCGGTGCGCGCACGCTCAATCGCGACTATGCCAATCTGTTCAAACGGGCCTGGATGGGCGTGGATTATGCGCTGTTCAAGCGCGGGCCTTTGACAATGGCCCCTTCGCAGCTCGGTATCTTTGCAAGGTCGGGTCCGGGTGTGGAGCGGGCCGACCTGGAATATCACATCCAGCCGCTGTCTCTCGACAAGTTCGGCGATCCGCTACACCGGTTTTCCGCCATTACAGCCAGCGTCTGCAATCTGCGGCCGACCAGCCGCGGCCATATCGGCATCAATTCCGCCGACCCGAACGCAGCGCCGGAGATCGCGCCGAACTACCTGTCGACGGAGGAAGACCGTCAGGTGGCGTCGCAGTCCATCCGGCTGACCCGGGGCATGGCACGGGCAAATGCCATGGCGCGCTATCAGCCTGAGGAATATCTGCCGGGCAATTCAGTAGGAGACGATGAAGTGTCTCTGGCCAAGGCGGCAGGCGATATCGGCACAACGATCTTTCATCCGGTCGGTACCGCAAAGATGGGCCTTGAGAGCGACCCTATGGCGGTGGTCGATGGCCGGCTGAAAGTCATGGGCGTCGATGGCCTGCGTGTAGCCGACGCATCGGTGATGCCGACAATCACCTCCGGCAACACCAATTCGCCGACGATGATGATCGCCGAAAAGGCCGCCGAGATGATCCTGGCGGACAATAGGCCGATCAACTGATCTCCCGATCGTACCGGGGCACGTTTTCGTTGGATGCATCACAGTGCCGGTCATTCAATCGAATGTTGAGACGGTGTTCGAAACGCGCTCGTCGTGAAGATTCTAAGACGAATCCGGATGCGGTTTTTCAGAG
>JAJFHT010000036.1 GCA_021775495.1 Hyphomicrobiales bacterium
CGCACACGCTCCTTCGAAATTCCAAGTGATCGGCCAAGGGTTTCCAATGTCGCACCCTCTTCACGCAGACGCCGTTCACAGATGATCATCATCTCGCGCTCGTCCAGAACGGCAAGCGCCCTTCCCAGCCAGTCGGTTCGCCGTTCCGCGTCTATCGTGTCTCCGACGATCTGATCGGGCAGAGGTGCGTTACAGACCAGAAACTCAACCCGGTCGGCACCGCCGGAGTCCTCATCGGATACCGGCGCGTTCAACGATTTATCCGGTCCCGACAACCGCGAATCCATCAGAGCGACATCCGACTTGGAAACACCAAGTGCGCCTGCGATCTCACCATGCGCGCGGTCTATCGAAGACACATCCGCGTTCGGCGCAAGCCTTGCGCGCAGGCGTCGCAGATTGAAAAATAGTGATTTCTGCGCCGAGCTCGTGCCGCCGCGGACAATCGACCAGTTGCGCAGGACATAGTCCTGGATCGACGCCCGGATCCACCACGTCGCATAGGTCGAAAAGCGTATTTCACGTTCGGGTTCGAAACGCGCTGCGGCTTCCATCAGGCCGACATGCCCCTCCTGTACAAGATCGTTCATCGGCAGTCCGAACGTCTTGAACCTGGCAGCCATGGCAATCACCAACCGCATGTGCGCTCTCACGATGAGATTCAACGCGCCCGGATCGTGGTTTTCCTTCCACCGGACCGCCAGTTCATGTTCCTGCTCACGCTGCAGATAAGGCGCACGCCTTGCCGCCTGGACAAAAGAGCCGTCAAGTATTGCCGAATTCATCGCACTCTCCCGGCGGGATTGCTGGCCCAGACATTCGCAAATCCCGATGCTGACTTGCAGTTGCCTGACCCACACTTTACGGTTTCGGCATTCGATTGGATCAGTTCCCCGGAATCCGTCTTCCCGAATTTCCCCGAACCTGGACATCAGCGCATGTTTGATATTGATCGCCGCGATCTCACATTCCAGCTTTTCGACGTTCTGGACGGAGCAGCGCTGTCCGAGCGGGCCCGGTTTTCCGATCTGGACCGCGGCGGCATCGAGGAAATCCTTGATATGTCGGAACGCCTGGCACGCGATCACTTCCTGCCGCACGCCGCCGATGTTGATCAGAATGAGCCTGAGTTCATCGACGGCCGTGTCGTCATGGACGACCGGGTGGGTACGGCTCTGGCGGCCTATCGCGACGCCGGATTTTTCGGCGCGTCATTCGATGCCGAATGGGGTGGAATGCAATTACCCGAAACGGTGCGCGGCGCCGCGGCATTCATCTTTGCCATCGCCAACGTGTCGACAGGCGGCTATCCCATGCTGACGGCGGGCGCCGCCAACCTGATTGCCTCGTTTGGCTCCCGGCAGCAGAAGGAACAGTTTCTCCGTCCGATGGTGGAAGGGCGCTGGTTCGGCACGATGTGCCTGTCCGAACCACAGGCCGGATCGTCGCTGTCCGACATCACCACAAAAGCCGTTGCGGCCGATGACGGCAGCTATCGCATTTCCGGCCGCAAGATGTGGATCTCCGCTGGCGACCATGAGTTGTCGGACAACATTGTTCACATGGTGCTGGCCAAAATCCCCGGTGGGCCGTCAGGCGTTAAGGGCATATCACTGTTCATCGTGCCAAAATACCGGGTTTCGGATGATGGCGCGCTGGGGGCGCGAAACGACGTTACTCTGGCCGGCCTCAACCACAAGATGGGCTATCGCGGCACCGTCAACACGGCGTTGAATTTCGGTGAGAACGGCGATTGTCATGGATATCTGCTGGGTGAGCCTCATAAGGGACTGGCTTACATGTTCCAGATGATGAATGAGGCGCGGATCGGTGTCGGACTCGGCGCGGTCGCTCTTGGCGCCGCCGGCTATCGCGCGTCGCTTGCCTATGCACTCGATCGACGGCAGGGCCGGCATCCGGATGGCAAGGATGCCAGCGCCGGACAGATCCCGATTGTCGAACATGCCGACATCCGCCGCCTCCTGCTGGCGCAGAAAGCCGCCACCGAAGGGGCCCTGTCGCTGGTTCTGTTCGCATCCTTTCTGGTCGACACAATCAAGACCACGGACGATGAAAACGAGCGGCAGGAAAGCGAACTGTTGCTCGATCTGCTGACCCCGATCTGCAAGTCATGGCCATCGGAATTCTGTCTGGAAGCCAACAAACACGCGATACAGGTCCTGGGCGGCTATGGTTACACCCGCGACTATCCGGTGGAGCGTTATTACCGTGACAACCGGCTCAACCCGATCCATGAGGGAACGCACGGCATACAAGGCCTCGACCTGCTGGGCCGAAAGGTCGGTCAGGCCGGCGGCGCAGGCCTCAAGCTGCTCTGCGGGCGGATTGCGAAAACCATCGCCGTGGCAAGGGCTGAGGAAGATCTGAATGCCATTGCCGGCACGCTCGAAACACATTTGCAGGGCACCGTCGCGACGACGCGCAGACTCGCCACTGAGATGCAGAACAACCCGCGACTGGCGCTTGCCAACGCAACGCTCTATCTCGACATGTTCGGCCATCTCGTCATCGCCTGGATGTGGCTGCGCCAGGCCATTGTCGCCGCCGGAATGTTACGGCGCGGCGAGGGGGATGCGGCATTCCTGAAGGGCAAGCTGCAGGCCTGCCGCTATTTCTATGCGCACGAACTGCCACACGCCGAGGCGCGCAGGGCAATTCTCGATCGGGTCGACGACACGACGGTGAACATGCAGGCCGACTGGTTCTGACAGCTGCAGAATATCAGCTAAACACAGCAAGTCTTGCGATATAAGACAATTATAAATCACCAATTAGTAATCAAAAAACAACGACTTATGATCGGTTCACGGGCGACTAATGGACAATTGCCCTGAATCAGGCGGCCTCTCCAAAAACCATGCTGTGAAGTGTGTGAAGACCCAAAGATTGCTATTAAATTGTAGATACATATCTGCTAGAAATATTCCGTCGACCTCGTTCACGCAGAGGATCGTAGAAAAGGGAGTGCAGGACATTCCAGCCGATGACGACATTCCGAAATACGAGCGAGCGTACCGGGCAATTCTTGACCGGGTGAAATCCGGTCGCTATCCCGTCGGCGCCCGGATCCCGACGGAAGTCGAGCTGTCGTCGCAATTCAACGTCAGCCGGGTCACCATGCGGCGCGCACTGGATATTCTGGTCCGCGACGGATACGTGGAAAGCAAGCAGGGCAGCGGCTACACGGTGCTGACGCAGTCGCCGTCCTCCGACACCTGCCTGACGTCCTTCACCGATACGATGTTGCGGGCTGGCAGAGAGCCGACGTCGCGTTTGCTGTCGATCGAGCACCTGGATCCGTCAGCCGGTGAGATTGAAGACCTGCCGGAAGACATGCGACGCGAGCCGGTTACGCGCGTCAACCGCCTGCGCCTGGTCGACGGCACACCACGCATGCTGGTCATGACCTATGCACCGACCCGGCTTATGCAGGGTGCCGGCGCGGAGGATTTTCCGGAAAGCGGTCCGGGTCAATCGATTTTGCGCATCCTCAGCGAACGATTCAATTTGAACTGGTCCGCTGCCTGTGAGGACATCAGTCCGGTGGCCGCCGACGCAAAAATGGCCGAAATCTTCAAAGTCGAACCCGGCTGTCCGCTGCTGAAGCAGACCTGCTCAGCTTTCGATGATCGGGGAAACACCGTGTTCCATGAGGACGTATTTCGAACCGGATCGGTCAGTTTCAACCTGACGCAGCAATCTCGTACGCCGCGCTACAATTAGGTCATAGACTCATAAATGGGGTCGAGATGTTGCCAAATTTTTACGGCAAAATGGCAGCCGCCGCCAAGGCATAGAAACGGGCCTTTTGTTCTTGTTCAATCCACCGCCGCGATGAGGCGCTGCAGTCTCGCTCGCCCGGTATCGGCCAACCAATCGACCAGTGCGGATTCGCCGTCGCGCCCGAATACGCCGACCGCATCCGACCAAATGGCACGCCCGCACATGAAACCGGAGAAATTCACACCGGCTTCGCGGGCCATCATCAGCGATGCCTCGAAGAACTCGAAGGCGACACCGGCGCTGAGATAGACCAGGTCCTGTCCGGCGGCCGGTTCAGCCGCATAGCGAAACGCTTCCAGCGCATCGGGGCGCGACATGTCCGGCGCACCGAAACCATCGACGAAATTCAGATCAACCGGCACCTCGACCTTCAGGACATCGGCCTTCAGGGCCGGCGCGGCAAATGCCTCCGTCGCCCTGCGGACAAGTTCGGGTTTCAACTGCGCGAAGGCTGCTGTGCCGGTTTCGATTCCACGATGATAGACCAGTGGCTCGACAAGATATCGCACGTCATTGGCTTCACACTCACGGCCGACCTCAGCCACGATTTCCAGTTTTCGGATATTGAGATCAACGGAATCATCCGGTGCATAATACATGAAGAACTTGAGCTGCCGTACGCCCAGCCCCGGGTATTCCGAGACCGTCAAATTATCCGGCAGCACCGTGATCCGTTCGTCATCCGAAATATGATAGACGTCAGCTTCATAGGCCATCATCGGTGCACAGCCATCCGGGTAATCGGCCAGCAGATGCGGTCCACAGGCTGCGTCTATCAGTACTGTCGAGGCCTGAGGGCCCAATACCGTCAGAACACTCCGCTTGAAAGTCAGCAGGTCACCCGGTTGTGCCCGACTGCCGCGCGCGTCACGGATGGCTGCCTCGAGGCCGCTGCCCGCATCGACTGCCACACCGTGGATAGGGCGTTCGGACTGTTCACCCATGGTCGGTTCTCTCAGCGCTGTGGATTCGCGGAAAATACGGACTTTGGTGGGGTGCGCACCAATAGCCCATCATTTCGGGCGTCGGAGTGAACAGGGAAATCGAGAAGCCGCCCATCTCCTGGGTGGTCGAGTACGAGCCGATCATCGGCGCCGCCGCCGGCAAGCCATGGGCCGACAGGATTGACGCAACCTCGTTGTAGACGGTCAGCAGCTCCATCAGCGTGGTACCGCCAGAACCGTTGATCAGGCCGATCGTCGTGGTTCCAGGCTCGATAGGCCGATCCTCAAGCAGTTCACCCACCATGAACGAGACGAGATCCTTGACCGGTTCCACCTTGCGGCGGCCAACGCCCGGTTCACCATGCACGCCCATGCCGATGAATATCTCATCTTCCGGCAGGGTGAACATCAATTCTCCGGTCAACGGCGAAACACCGGGAAACACGGCAGCACCAAGAGTTCGGGTTCGCGCGCGCACGTCCTCGCCCAGGGCTACCAGATCGTCAAGTTCCATTCCGGTCTCAGCCGCGGCACCGAGAATCTTGTAGATGAACATGGTCCCCGCTGCGCCACGCCGTTCATCCTCCTGCCCCTTCGGGGCCGAGGAAATATCGTCATACATCAGCAGCGACCGAACCTTCAGCCCGTCATCCTCGGCCATCATCGCCGCGGCATTGCCATTGATCACATCCCCTTCGTGGCGCGATATCAACAGCAATGCACCTGCCTCGCCAGTAACCTCCTCAATGCCCTCGAGAATGATGTCAGGCGACGGAGCGGCAAAAACGTCGCCAACGACATTGGCATCCAGCAAGCCTTCGCCAACAAAACCCATGGCAATCGGCTCGTGGCCGCTGCCATTGCCGATCAGCAGAGCCACTTTTTGATCACGTGGCGCTGGACTGGCCCGCCGCACGACACGCGGATTGGAGCCGCGTGCGACAATATCCGGATATGCGGCGACAAAACCGTCGATCATGTCATCGACGATCCGCTCCTTGGCATTGAGCAGTTTCTTCATGGGATACTCTGGCCCCTTTCGGCAAATTCTTCGAGTATTTCGGCCACAGACACCGCACCGGCATCCAGATGCCCAACACCGGCCCCTTCGACATATTTCGCCCGTCCGCGCCTGGCGGCGAGATCGCGGGTGGCATTCGCTCCCGCACGCGCGGCGGCTGCGGCGGCCCGTGGATCCGTGCCGGCACCGGCGGCCGGAATCAAGGCGTCCAACATGGTCTTGTCACCCGCTTTGGCCTGTCCCATCTGGCCGATACGGTCGGCCGCCCTTGAGAGCGCGGCATCAAGCGGTGTTTCCCCGGTCATCACCGTTTCCAGTGCCCCGACGACCAGGCTGAACAACGACCCGGAAGCACCGCCTGCCGCTCTGCGAAACGACTTGGCGGCATTGTCCGGCGCTTCTGCTGCAGCACGCAGGCCCTTGAGGATCGTCGTGCCATGATCGCCGTCACCGGTCGCTGCATCGAGCTTGTTCAACTGCTGTTCAAGCTGCTCGAAGCGCTTGACGAGCGATGGGAAGAACGCCTGGCTCATGTGAAGGTCGTTCGCATGAAATCCAGAGAGCGCCTGGCCGCGTCTGTGGCCTCCGGCTCGATGTTGCGCCAGATGTTGAGGTCGGCACTAGCCGGGTTTCCGGCGATTACAAACATTTCCGCGACAATCCAACCATCATAACCGATCGCATCGAGGCCGGCTTTTACCTCGTTCCAGGGCACATGCCCCGATCCCGGCACGCCCCGGTCATTGTCCGAAACATGAAAATGAACGAGCCGGTCGCCGGCGCTGATGATTGCCGATTTGATGTCCTTTTCCTCGATGTTGAGATGAAACGTATCGAGCAGCGCGCCGACCCGGGCCGATCCGCAAGCCTCAGCCATTGCAACGGCGTCGGCGGCGGTGTTGACCAGATCGGTTTCAAAGCGGTTTATCGCCTCGATGCCCAACGTTACACCGTGGTCAGCCAGATCACCGTCAAGCGCAGCGAAGGCTTCGGCCGACCGGGTAGACCGCACGGATATGTTGGCCGGGTCATAGACGCCCCAAGGCGCGTAAACAACACCGGCAAGACCACTCGATCCGATCTTCGCGGTGGTCTGGACCGCCCAGCGCAGATAGTCGATCCCGGCCGCCCGTACGGTCGCATCCTCCGAGGTGATGTCTGCTTCTTTCGACAGGCCGTCCGAGCAGGTCACCCCAATCGAATGGTCCTTTATCAGCTGGCCAAGCGCCTCGGCCTTTTCATTGCTCATGCCCAGCAACGAGACCTCGACGCCGTCGAAGCCAAGATCTGCCACCGTCTTGACGATCGGCGCAAGTTCGTCGGTCCATCGCGCCATCCAAAGTCCTGCATGTACGCTGAATTTCATGGCACTTTCCTAATTTTTCAAAACCCACAGGGCGGACGACGGAAGAGCGAGTGGGACTTCCTGGTCGACGAGATACCCTTCGACGTCGTTGGGGTTGGCTATCGCCGTGATCGTTTCGTCGCCCACCGACAGCCGCAGGCGTGTCTGCGTGCCCATAAAGATTTTGTCGACAAGCCTGGCTTGCAGCGAGTTTTCACCGGTGGCCGCTGCTCCGATGCGCACATTTTCGGGGCGAAAAGTCAAAATACCGCTGCCCTCATGGGCGCCCTGCGGTAAGCTCAAAGACCCTAGCGGCGCCTCAAAAACACCGTTTGCGGACCTGCCGGCAACGAAGTTTTGTCCACCGAAGAAACGCGCCGTCTCCTCATCCGCCGGCCGTTTGTAATACGCATCGGCATTGTCATACTGCCGTAACTTGCCATCGAGGATCAACGCCACTTTGTCGGCCAGAACGACCGCTTCTTCCTGATCGTGGGTGACGAAGACTGTGGTAATCCCCATCTTTTGCTGGATGTCGCGAATGAGGTCGCGCAATTCAAAACGCAAATGCGCATCGAGATTGCTCAGCGGTTCGTCAAGCAGCAGCAACCTCGGCTCCACCACCAATGCGCGGGCCAATGCAACCCGCTGCTGTTGTCCGCCGGAAAGCTCCTTGGGATAACGGCTTTCCAATCCCGGCAATCGAACGAGTTCCAGTATTTCTCTGACTCGCTGATCGATGATCGCACGGTCGATCTTCCTTATCTTGAGGCCATAGCCGACATTTTGAGCAATGCTCATATAGGGAAACAGCAGATAGTTCTGGAACACCATGACGGCGCCGCGGCGCTCGGGCGCGATGCGCAGGATGGATTGTTTGTCGAACAGGATGTCGCCAGCGGTCGGCTCAAGCAACCCGGCAATCATCTTCATTGTCGTTGTCTTGCCACAGCCGGACGGCCCCAGCAGTGCGACCAGGCTGCCCGACTCGATTTCCAGATTGAGATCCGCGACCGCGGCCTCCGTCTGCCCTGAAAAGCGCTTGGTCAGTCCCTTGATCGAAAGATGCGTCATCGTGGCCCTCGCTTGGCTGCGAAGGCGTGGCATTCGTGCCCGGCCCAATGCAATCGCTCGTCAGTCATTCGCAACACCTATTTCAAACTCCACCATTGCCACCGTGTGTGGCGGCAACTCGAGCAGCGAGGCATCCGCCGGCCACTCTTCTTCCTCAATCACAACCGCCCGCGGATCCGCTTCCGTATTGAGCGCCTGTGGTCCACTTCCGGTTACCCGGTAGATCCGGCCAGTTCCGTTACGGTTCACACCGGTCAGCGTAATTGCGCCTACCCGCAGCGGATCGCGGTTGACGACTGACAGATACAATATTCCCCGTTCCGGATTGTAGGTCGCGGCGGCATCGATCAATGGCACATCGTCATAGGCCGGCAGTGTTCCGGCGGCCGGTGTCGCAACAGTGGGGCAATCCGCAGTGCAACCGACAGATACCGGCCCGCGGAATCTGGTGAACAATTCCAGCACCAGTGTCGACGGCGTCTTCCACACTTCAGTCGGCGTGACCCGGTAATTCCCCATGACATTGATCAGATTGAAACTCGCGGACATCTTGATCCAATCCGCGCGTTGCAGACAGGCATTCATCAATGCACCGGTATACAGCCCGTCGGCGACGCCGTAGTCCTCGAAAAAGTCCGGGGATTTGGCGGCGACATAGGTGTTCCATTCGTCAAACGCGATCGGTGGTGCCGGATTTGCGTACGCCTGAACAATTTCCCAGGTCCGATCCAGCATCTGACAGACCTCGTGGGCCGAAGCGACTTTAGGCCAGTACAGCTGGTCCGCCGGCGGCGGCGTTGTCCATTTTTCGGTGCGGATCGAATAATAGTGAACACTCAGTTTTTTCAAGTGTCCGCCGGTGTCTTTCAACACCAATTCGTTCCAATGTCCGTAGAGATCGGTCGGCGCCCCGACACCGATCAGATCAAGCGTCGCGTCGGCAGCCAGCATGGCTTTGGAGAACGCCAGATAGCGGCTCGCATAGGTCTCGGCGTCGCAGGTGCCGACCTGCCAGTTTCCGAATTGTTCGTTGCCGACGAACCAGGTCTTGACACCGTATGGTTCCGGATGGCCGTTGGCGGCGCGCAACTTTCCCATGGGTGTCGCCTGCGAACCGTTGCAATACTCTACCCAGCGCGCGGCCTCATCAGGAGTCCCCGTCCCCATATTGATGGTCAGGATCGGTTCGGTGCCGACATGACGGCACAGGGTCATGAACTCGTCGGTACCGACATCGTTGGGCTCCCACAGCGACCAGGCCGGATCCAGGTAACCGGGCCGGCGATCCCGGTCGCCGATACCCCGCTCCCAATGATAGGCCGAGGCGAAATTACCGCCGGGCCAGCGCAGAAAAGTCGGCCCCCACTCGCGCAGAACGTCAACGACATCACGCCGGTGGCCATCCAGCTGGCCGCTCAGCATGACGGATGCGCAGCCGATCCACAGACTACCCTCAGTCTTGTGCGAGATGGAAAAAACGGCATTGTCGCTGGCGTCATCGATCGTCAGTTCAGTCTGATATTGCCGCCACTCGTCGGCGACGCCGGGTATGGTCCAGACCTGATCCGCCAATGCCACCTCAACGTCCTGGCCGATGCCCTTCAATACCACCTGCACCGTGTAGGACTGTCCCGATCGAACGACCACGCCATCCTGCTTTACCCCGTGCGCCAACCCGTCTGCACGTCGAATGGTGATGCGTTGCGACTGGGTGCCGGTATAGAATGTCGAATTGTCATGCACGCACAGCACATTGTCGTAATGCGGCTCCATCGCCTCCCAGGGGAGAACGACACCGTAGCTCGGGTTCTGGTGCGACAGTCCCTCGGAAAGACCGACAAACATCTTGTCGTGGCCGAGAAATTTTCGATTTCGCAGGATTTCCGACCAGTGTCCCTGGTAGATGGAGCGCCCGATATGCTCCAGATTGGCACCGTAGAGGTGATCGTGAACCTCTCCGATTTGCGCATCCAGGTCCAATGCGATCTGCGCACTCAGGCCGGTGTTCGGTGTGTTGGTCATATTCTGCCAAAGCCTCCCGCTGCGCTTGACTCGCCCGACAAATACCGGGACGCCACAAGCAAAATCAAAATTGCCGGCGCGATGAAGATCAGCGACAGCGCGGCAATCACCGCATTGTTTCCGCTGCCTGCTGAGGCGAACAGCAGCATCGGCAGGGTAATCACCCGCCCCTGGCCGATCAGGAAGGTCAGCAAATACTGGCTCCAGGAGACGAGGAAGGCAAACAGCGCCGCCACAAACAGTCCAGGCAGGATTGCCGGCAGCGTCACATCCCAGAAAATTCGTACCGGACCGGCACCGAGGCTGCGGGCCTGGGACTCGAAATCAGGATTGTAGTTGGCGAACACGCCACTCAGCGTCAGCACTACATAGGGCATTACGGGGACAAGATGCACGATGCTCACACCAATGATCGAACCGGACAGATCCAGCGGAAATCCTGCGGCTTCGAGCGCCAGATCCCAGCGGATGAAGTTGATGTTCAGTCCGAGGCTGAAGGCAATGGGTGGGACGATTGTCGGCGTTATCACCATGAATTCCACGATGCGTTTGCCACGAAACCGATAAAGCCCCAGTGCGCGCGCGGCGGGCAGGCCGATGATGATCGATATGCCGGTCACAACAGCGCCAATAAACAGGCTGAGGCCCAGCGCGCTGACCACATCGGGGACGCTCGTCCACAGGGAAATGAAACCTTCGATGCCGCGATCGCCTGATCGCGGAATAAGCCGCAGCCGTTCCCAGGCCTGCAAACTCCACTCATTCGGCATGAACTGCGGATAGAACCAGCGATAGGCAAATGCGTTGATGAAAAACGCGATCACCGGCAAAACCAGCATGAGGCACATGAAGATGATGGTCAGATAGAACACCACACGTCCAAATCCGTGTCGCGCGCGAACGTCCGACGCCGATGTGGCGGTGAGTTGGCTTTGCGACATGGTGCTAATTCTTCCGCACGGTGCGCGCACTGATATACATGTACAAAAAGACCAGCGCGAACACGATGACTGCGATTATGATACTCAACGCCATGCCTTCGGAACGTGCGTTGAGATCCGGATTAAGGAAATACTCCAGCGCCAGCACCGGCATCATTTTTGGATGCTGGACGCCCAGTATGCGCGGCACTTCGTAGCTGCCGAACGTGAAGGCAAAGACGATAATCGATGCGGACATCAACCCCGGCATGAGCAACGGCAGTGTCACAGTGCGAAACCGCTGCCAACGATTGGCTCCGAGGCTTTGGGCGACAGCCTCATAATCCTCACCAAGCGATTGCAGGACGGCCATCACAATGATGCCGAAAAATGCCGTTTCCTTCCAAATATAGGCCAAAATGATGCCAAGGCCGTACGGATCCCTGGTCAGCACCGGAAAGTCTCGCGGCGCATCGATCAGGCCGATCGACCCGGCAAAACGCGCCACAAGACCGCTTTGCGCGAACAACAACAGCATGCCGATGGCGATCACCAGATGCGGAATCGGAAGGTTCAACTGAAACAGGAAAACAGATAGCTTCTTACCGAAAAAAGTGCGGCGCAGCAGCAGCGCCAATGAGACTGCCAGTGCCGCGGAAAGGAATGTGCTCACGGTTGCAACCCAAAGGGTAAGCGCCAATCCGGGCCAGAACTGGCTGGCGCTGCGATCCGAAAACATGACCGCGTAATAGGCATCCAGGCTGATTTCGGTTTTTCCGATTTGCGGCTGATATCCGAGGCTCTGGATGAACCCGAAACCGAGGCTACCGAAAAACAGAATGGTAATGATCGCCAATGTCGGGCCCAGCATAAGCGGGATCCGCACACGCTCCCAGTTCATAGGGCGCCCTTTCCGGATGTTTGCAGTTGGCCGGGCGCAAGCCCGGCCAAATCAAGTGTGAGATCAGTTCGGCAGTGCCTCGCCGCGCAGGACGTATTTCTGCCAATCCGCCTCAATTTTCGACTGGTATTCCGCAGCTATATCGGACACCAGCGCTGCAGCCAGCCTGTTCGGGTCGGCGGCCGCGTTGCCAAGATTCTGCATGGCAACGGCAATGGCCTCTTTCCCTGCAGCGTCGGCAACCCTGTTCACGTCAATGCCCCAACCGCAGCAGAAACCGTTGGCCGGCTGGACCTGCGCCGCCTGACGATCAGGCTGCAACACAAAATTGGCCGTCACCAATGCGGCAGCCTTGTTCGGCGAATTGAACGGGATCGCAAGATAGTTGAAATCACCGATCAGATTGGCGTCGAACGCGAAAGCGCGCGATGTCGGCGGAATAAGGCCGGCATTGATATTCGGCGCTGCGCCCGAGAGTGACTGAGTAAAGTCGAACTCGACTTCGCCATTGGCGAAGAGGTCACGCAGTTCCGCGTTTCCGGAGGGATAGGTTTCGCCAGCACGCCACAGGTTCGGTTTCCATGAAAGAAGCGTTTTCCATACTTCAGGCGCCCATTTGTCATAGAGCTCCTGATTGTATGGCCCGACCCACTGTGCATGACCACCACTCAGCTCAAAAAACAGCTGTTTGACGAAACGCGTTCCAACAAAGGCACCCGGACCAGGCGCCATATAGGTGAAGCGCCCCGGATTGGCTTTGATCCAGCCTCCCAATTCGGCGTAGGAGCGCGGCAGGTCTGCCTCCTTCGTGCGTGCCGAGTCATAAACAAAATGGAACTGGGCACTGGACCACGGGCTCTCATAGCCTTCAACCGGCCGGCCAAAGTCGAGATTGACGGCCGGGTTACTCCAGTCGACAAGCGCAGAGTTCGGAATACCTTCAGCCCACGGGCCCAGCAGAAGATCCGCCTGGCGCAGGGTGAAAAAGTTTTCGCCATTGATCCAGATAAGGTCAATCGTGCCCTTGTCACCGATCGCGCCGGCTTCCTTCTCACTGATCACCTGATTGACCGCATCCACTGTATCGGCCAACGGCACACGGTTGAGCGTGATGTCGTATTTTTCCTTCAGCGGCTTGCCGTAGAATTCATCCACGAAACCGTTGATGGCGTCAGAGCCGCCCCACATATACCAGTAGACCGTTTGGCCCTTGGCCTTTGCGACCACTTCATCCCAATTGCTGAAGCCGGGTATTTCCTGCGCCCAGGCGCCGGAACCGACGGCTGTCGCGGCCGCTACAAGCAGCGCACCGAGTGTTCGTTTCAGTTTAAACATCTGTTATCAACCTCCCTTGCTGTATCCAGATTATACGTTAACACCGTCCCGTTGCAGATAGTCCTGATATGGGACCGGCTCGACAAGCTGCATTTTCCTCCATGCCGCCAATTCCATCAGTTCACGGGTCACGTCGCCCTGCCCCATCGCAAAATGATGCTGCAGGCCGCGGACGGTGAACGTATTGATTAAATCCCATATGTCGATCGGGTTGCCATTCAGATAGATCTTCGACAACCAGCCGCGGGTTCCGTCAAAGCCGGCCGACGGATGATCGACGACTTCCGATTTAACCACCAGTATATGCTCGGCATTCTCGCTGATATAGCTGAGTGTCACCGGCTGTTTGGCGAATTGCTGATCACCGGCAACACCATAGGGCCCGTCGGTCCCGTTGCGGCCGAGCGTGACGTGATCAACCCATTTGATGCCGTCCTCATTGGCGAAATGACGCGGTGTGACACCGCAATGCCACATCTGTATGGCCTGCCGTTCGGGGTCGAGCGCGGCCAGATCCAGCAGCGTCGATGATCCCTTGCGGTCCGACAAGAGGTTCAGCACATGCATGCTGAGCGCTCCGGGCACATCCCCCTCGCACGATACCGGCATGTCATGCTCGCTGCCCAGCCAGCTATAGGCCATGCACGGCGCGATATTGTACAATTGCTGAATCGTCGACCAGCACTGCACGGCCAGCGCATCGAATTCCATTTCCTGCGACACGTCGTGAAGCGCCAGATAGAAGCGTGTGACACGATCGAATGCGGAATCGTCACTGACGGTAATGCTGGATGCCGCACCCTTGATCTCGCGTATGGATTCCGCCGCACGGTTCGGTTCAATGGCCTCGGCGCGCTTCACCACATCGCTGAGGTCAAGCGGCTCGACTGAAACGCCAAGACGCTCGCGCAGCATGGCTTCGTCGGGCAGCATTCCCACGAATCCCGGAGAGATACCGCCGATCCAGCCTATCCGTGTGTGTGCAAGGTTTGTGTCAGCCCGCAACGCCCGTGCCGTCACCGTGAAGCGATCTCGAAAGCGCTTGGAATCAGCCTCTCCGTAAAACCACTTGAAGGGAATATCCCGGCCGCGAAAATGGCGTTTGATGACGCTGGCATAATGGTTCATCGAAACGAAGGAGGACAGCTGCACTTCCCCTTCAAGGCTCGGATCCGGAACAGACCACAAGCCGATGCGGGGTGCCGCATCGAGCAGCGGGTAAAGCTGTTCGCCCATGCTGCAGCCCGCGTTCTGTATCATCAGGAAATCGATCCCGCTCTGCTGCAACCGGTTGGCCGCAGCAGCCGCGTCTTCGCTGGAAAGGACCGGCTGCTCAATGGCAACCAGGTCAAAATCCAGTTCTTCACCGTATTGCGTGAGCCCGGCGATTGCCTTTTCCCGCACCTTGTACTTTTCAGCAAAGTAGGCCGGGATCGAAACACCGACATATCCGATCTTCAGTCGGTGTTTGGTTTTCATGGAAGTCTCCCGATTGTGGCCTGGTGTGTCACCGACAGATCAGCGTGGCTTCCGACCGGGGCACGACATCGGTTGTCTTCATCGTGAGATTTCAACGTCTCATCCCAATGCGGCGCCGTCGGTTCGCTTCCCCCGGCCAGTTCGGAAGTTCCGTTCCAAATTTCCACTGTGTCGTCGGGATTGGCCATCAATGGATTTGTTCCCCGAACAGCATTCGGATTTTCCCTAATTCAAATTAGTATCTACAATTTGATTAATATAACTTTGGGAGTCAAGCCTGTTGTTCGCGCTGGCCGAAGAACGCCTGGCGAGGCTGGACAATGCGGCATTCCTGGATGGCAAGCTGCAGTCCTGCAGCTATTTCCATGCGCATGAATTGCCGCACGCCGAGGCGCGCAGGGCAATTCCCGAGCGGGTCGACGATACGGCGATGAACATGCAGGCCAACTGGTTCTGATAGTGGGATCGAGACCGTTTCAGCGCTGCCGAACCAGAAAAATAAAGGGCATGGTGACGAAATACATCGTGATCCCGTAGACACCCGCCGGCAGTGAAAAAGGCGGCAATCCTGACGCCTGTTCTGCGATAAGCGATCCGACGGTGATTCCCAGTGTACTGTTTTGAATGCCTGTTTCGATCGCAATGGTTTTAACTTCCCGTCTGTTGAGACGACAAAAGCCTGCGACCAAAGCTCCCAGACCCAGCAGAACGATATTGAGGACCACCACCGCCGGACCGAGCTTCGGCAGATTTTCCACAAACACGCTCCAATTCGCCGCCAGTGCTCCAACCACGATGATGACAAACAATGTGCTTGCGACCCGAGACAGGATCGGGTCAACCCGGGTCGCAAAACCTACGGCGAAGTGGCGCACGGCGACCCCGCAAAGCACCGGAACCGCTGTAATCAGGAACATTGAGAAAGCCAGTCGTGTCACATTCACTTCAGGTGCATTCGACCCCATGAAATATCCGACGGACCAGACCACGAACAGCGGGACCGTGACGATGCTCAACAGGCTTATGACACCGGTCAATGTCACCGACAAAGCGACATCACCACGGGCGAATTTTGCCAGAATGTTGCTGGTGACACCGCCGGGACAAAAAGACAGGATCATCATTCCGACGGCAAGTTCGGGCGGCAGCTGAAAAACGATCGCCAGCACCAGAGCAATCAGCGGTAGTAACAACACCTGATTGAGCGCGCCGACAGCAAAAGCGAAAGGCTGAATCAAAACCCGTCTGAAATCACCGACGGTCAGCCCCAATCCCAGTGAAAACATGATGATGGCCAGCGAAAGCGGCAGGAACACCGTTAAAAGCACGCCCATTATTCGGCCCTCTCCTTCCGATCAACGCCCTATGCGATAGGCGGCAGTCGCCGGCAAGCTCTCCATTCCGGCTCCATGGAGCCGATTCGGATTCAGACAGAAAAAACCCGGCCACAACGGACCGGGTTTTTCAATTTTCGTAACGTGGATCGGCGCTTAAGCAGCCTGCTCCTGATCGCCGCCTTCCTCATTGTCGGCCTTGGCGCCACGGCGCGGACCCTTGTTGAGGTTGACCTCGATGATGTTGACCGCTTCGGTTTCAGACACCTTGTTAACGGCGGCAATTTCACGTGCCATCCGGTCAAGCGCCGCCTCATAGAGCTGACGTTCCGAATAGGACTGCTCCGGCTGGTTCTCGGCACGATAGAGGTCGCGGACGACCTCCGAGATCGAGATCAGATCGCCAGAGTTGATCTTTGCATCATATTCCTGAGCCCGGCGCGACCACATCGTCCGTTTGACACGGGCACGGCCCTGAACAACTTTCAATGCCCGTTCGACATAGTCTGTCTCGGACAATTTGCGCATACCTATGGAGGCCGCCTTGGCGACCGGAACCTTCAGCCGCATTTTGTCTTTCTGGAAATCAATCACAAAAAGCTCAAGCTTGTGGCCGGCAACTTCCTGATCTTCGATCGACACGATCTGACCCACACCGTGAGCCGGATAGACGATGTATTCTCCGATTTTAAAACCCTGACGTTGCGAGGGTTTTTTCTGCTGAGCTGCCATACGCGTGTTACTCCCTGCTTGTGACATCCGGCATAGGCCTGATGTTGAATTAGTGCCGTTGCCGGCACTCAAGACGAAGTCGATTTCACAAAACACCAGTGTCCGGCAATGCAGGCGTCAAACGGAATGGCGGCGTTCGCAATCCGCCTGATCCAAGTAGCCCTGGTCCGGAATTAGATCACACCTTAGGATGATTGACGCTTTCGCGGCGAGTGTGTGGATGTTTTGTCATCGACATATGTCAGCATTCCTACCATAAAAAGTGGCAAGAATCAACAATTTGCTGCAACCGCGAAGACATCCCGGCCTCGCGGAGTGCAGATTAAGTTAACAGCAGCGGCCCTGCATCCGAACGCCGAAGGGCGTTGCCGGTCAATCGCCCTCGCCGGGATTGGCCGAAAAGAACTTTTCGAACTTGCCTTCCATACCGTCGAAATCCGCACCATCGGCCGGCGGTTCCTTCTTGGCGGTGATATTCGGCCATTTCTCGGCATATTCCGTGTTGATCTGGAGCCACTTCTCCAGTCCCGGTTCGGTGTCCGGTTTGATCGCTTCGGCCGGACATTCCGGTTCGCAGACGCCGCAGTCGATGCACTCGTCCGGGTGGATGACCAGCATGTTCTCGCCCTCGTAGAAACAGTCGACGGGGCAGACTTCTATACAGTCCATATATTTGCAGCGAATGCAGTTGTCGTTGACGATATAGGTCATGCGGTCGCTCCGGGCGGGATTACCAATCGAAATATCGGCATGGTGCGTACCGGCTTTCAAGCGCCATGACAAGAGCCCTCTTGTCGCCGTTCCGCGGCGATCTGAAATAGGTTTTCGCCGAAATCCATCCATGCGGAATTTGGTCCCGCGATTGACGGCAAAACCGGATTATATATCTGATGGATGTGCTGCTTCAGGCCCCGGATTCCTTGGCTTTGGTGAGCTGCCGGCGTTCACGTTTGGTGGGACGGCCGGTTCCAGGGTCGCGGCGTGGCACCGATGGCAGGGGGGCTTTTGTGGTGTCCGGATCGGGCGGCGGCGTCAAATCTTCGTAGAGTTGCCGGGCGTCGGCTGCCGGTCCCCGCCGCTGCCCCAGTTCAACTACACGATAGATCAGAATCCGGCGTTCCAGCGTCATGGTGATGACGTCATCGACCTTTATGGCATAAGCGGCCTGATCGATTTTCTTCCGGTTAATCCGCACCCGGCCGGCCTGAGCCAGCTTGGCTGCAAGCGATCGCGATTTGACCACTCGCGCGAAGAACAACCACTTGTCGATACGCTGGCGTTCGACACCGGTCATTTGAGCCGACGCCCCCTGACTGTGCAATGACTGCGCCAATTCGCCGGCAAGCGGCATTCTCCGTCTATTTTTTCATTTGTTCCTTCAGCGCGGCCAGCTTGGCGAAGGGCGAGTTCGGATCAATCTGCTCCTTGCGTTCCGGCCTTGGCTTTTTGTGCCCTTGCTGATGCTTGGCGGCGGCCTGGCGGCGTGGCCCTTTTTTGTCTTTCGGACCGTGTTTGCGCGAACCATGCGATGTTTCGTCGCGGTTTGCAGGCCGGGGACCCTTGCGCTGGCGTCCGCGCGAATCAGGCCCGGCCTGCCGCCAAAGCAGCATGGTCTTTTCCGCCTCTGCGGCTTCACCGTCCGGCGCATCCGCCGCAGCCTGTTCTTCCGCCGGTTCTGTCTCCTGAACCGCTTCCTTAGGGGCAACGGGTGCTTCCGGTTTGGCTTCGGCTTCCGGTGCTTCTGTCACAGGCAATGTCGACTGTGGTTCGGCAGCGCCACTGGTATCAGATGCCTCATCAACCGGTGCTTCGGCTGCACTGCTTTGATCCGGAACCACTGATTTTTCCAATTCGGATTGTATCTCGGCAGCGGGTTTTTCTTCGCTGCGATAGCCCAGGCTTTTAAGGATCTGCTCCATATCCTCGGCCGTTGCACCAAGTATCGACATCATCGCCGGCGTCACGACGAAGTTCCGGCCGTCATATGCGCCATCCGGCCGGATGCCCTGGCCGGGCTTCCAGGCAAGTGCCGGGCGGATCAAGTCGGCAAGGCGTTCCAGAATGTCCACCCGGACCGCACGCTGCCCGAGCAACCGGTATCCGGCGAGGCGATAAAAATCCCGCTCGAATGTGCTGTCGGTCGCAACCGAGGTACGCCCGGAAGCAAGTGAATTGACGACTTCGCCGTAACCCGGTTTTTCCTTGCCATCGTTCTGCAAGGCCCACAGCAGGGTCAGCAGTCCGGCCGGCGCCGGTTTCAGCAGCATCGGAACAAAGATGTGGTAGAAGCCGAAGCGGATGCCGAGCCGGCGCATGGCGCCGCGCGCATCCTGGTCGAGCGAACGCACGTCCTCGGCGACGTCGCGCCGGTTCAACAGGCCGTAGTGTTCCACCAGTTGAAACGCGACACCGCGGGCGATACCCGACAGTTGTTCGGCGGCTTTCAAATCGAACAGCGGTTTCAGCACAGTCTGCAGATGGTGCGCGACAAAGCGCTCCGCCCGCGCGGCAACCTTGTCCCGCGCCGGTCCGGTCAACTGCTCGTCGGCCAGCAGGATCACCCGCGGGACCAGCCAGTCCTCACCCGACGAGAGCGTTGCCACCGGCCCGCCGAGCCAGCGCAGTAAGCCATCCGAACCAAGCGCCAGATCGCCGTTTGCGGCAATTGAGAACCGTTCGGAACGGGTCTCGAATTCACGAGCCAGCGCCTTTTGCGCCGCTGCCTTTACCGCCTTGGCGTCGGGACCTTCCGCCGCCGTATCGGCTGTGAAGCGGAACCCCTGCAATTGGCCGACATGGTGCCCTTCGACCAGGACGTCGCCGGTGTCGCTGATTTCGGCTTCTGACATGCTGTTTTCCCGCAGCCTCTTCATGAGAACGGATGTCCTGCGGTCTACGAAGCGTTTCGTCAACCGTTCATGCAGTGCATCCGACAGGCTGTCCTCGATTTGACGCGTCTTTTCCTGCCAGTGTGTCGGATCGGCAAGCCATCCGGGCCGATGCGACACAAATGTCCAGGTGCGGATTTGCGCAATCCGGTGGGACAATGTGTCGATATCGCCATCGATACGATCGCTGCGATGAACCTGCTCGGCCATATAATCGGCGTCGACATGACCGTGTCGCGCCAGATCACTAAAGATCGCACCGATGATATCGGCGTGCTGGGCCGGAGCGATCTTGCGGTAATCCGGCAACTGGCAGACATCCCACAACTGTGCCACTCGTTCCCGGTTCATTGCCAGGGAACGGACCTCATCATCGCGCATCAGATGATCGAGTGCCTGGGTATCGACAGCAGGCAGTGCCCTGGTCAACCCGTCGACCGGAGCTGCGGTATCGATCGACGCGCGAAGATCATCAAGGCTGGAAAAATCGAAATCGGTTGTTCGCCATTGCAGCACACGAACTGGCTCGAATGTATGCGCCTCTATGTTTTCGACCAAAGCATCCGGAAAGGGTTCGACCTGACCGGTAACCCCGAACGTTCCGTCACGGGTGTGACGTCCGGCCCGACCGGCAATCTGGCCCAGTTCCGCAGCGGACAGATCACGCATCTGAAATCCGTCATATTTGCGGTGCTGCGCAAACGCCACATGATCGACATCAAGATTGAGGCCCATACCGATGGCATCGGTGGCAATCAGGTAGTCGACATCGCCGGACTGGTAGAGTTCAACCTGGGAATTGCGGGTGCGCGGGCTGAGCGCGCCCAGGACAACCGCCGCCCCGCCCCGCTGGCGCCGGATCAGCTCGGCGATCGCATAGACCTCGTCGGCGGAAAATGCGACCACCGCCGAGCGGCGCGGAAGGCGGGTAATCTTGCGCGCGCCGTCATAGGCAAGATGCGACATGCGCGGCCGGGTGATCACCGATATGCCGGGTAGCAGTTTCTCCAGGATTCCACGCATCGTCGCGGCACCCAGCAGCAATGTTTCCTCACGGCCGCGCAGATGGAGGATGCGATCGGTAAAGATGTGCCCGCGTTCCAGATCGCCGGCAATCTGCACCTCGTCAATGGCGACAAATGCGGCATCTGTCTGACGCGGCATAGCCTCAACCGTGCAGACCTGGAAACGGGCGCCGGGCGGAGATATTTTTTCCTCACCTGTGATCAGCGCGACATTGGCGACGCCCACCTTCTCGCATATCCGGCCATAGACCTCGCGCGCCAGCAGGCGCAGCGGCAATCCGATCAGGCCGGAACCGTGCGCGACAAGCCGCTCGATCGCCAGATGCGTCTTGCCGGTATTGGTTGGGCCAAGGATCGCGGTGACACCACGGCCGGTCAGGATGAGGGGTTCAAATGATCTGTTTTGGATGGTCATGCGTCCAAATCTTGGCTCACCAAATTCGATTTGGCGATCGGCACAGTCCGGGTGCCGCCGGAGATATTGCAGGCCCTTATAAAGGCCGAATTTGCCGGCAACAACAAGGCCGTTGTTAAGGAGTGGAACGAGTCTGGAACGAATCAGCTACGAATCGCTGATTCCCGTTTTGTTCACCGCTACATGTTGGAGCAGACAGAACAATTGCCACCACATGATGAATCGATGGTTTTGAAATTGGTGCGAATTTTTCCGATTGTGTTAACCGTTGCGATCGGGATCGGCCGGGCACGCCGAATTGGCGACCAAGTTTCAGATTTCGTTCACGAATTTTAATCGAAGCTGACACAATGGCAGGCCCGGAATCGGGTTTTCTGTTAACGATTCGACCAAACCCGGAACGAATCGGCGACGAATCACTTTTTTCGCCAATTTCCCGCTTTGTTCACCGCTAGATGTTGTGTTGGCCATGGTCAGCCGATCTAGCGTCCGAGGCGGAAGCCGCAAACGTCCGTGGCAGGTCGTCCCGACGTTAACTTTTCTGCTTCATTTTGCGACAGAATGGCCGGCCTTCCTGCGCCGTCACGCAACCGAAAATCCATGCGCGAACGGGTCGCGGTCGTCGATGAAGATGGTATTGAGTCCGGTCATCCGCGCCCAGCCACCGATCGATGGAATGATGGCGGGCCGTTCACCGACACGGGTTTCATCTTCAACCCTGCCGGAAAACAGCGAGCCGATGATCGATTCATGCACAAACGCATCGCCGGTTTTGAGTTTTCCCTTTGCCGCCCACTGCGCCATGCGCGCCGATGTCCCGGTGCCGCAGGGCGAGCGGTCGATGGCCTTGTCGCCATAAAACACTGCATTTCGCGCGCTGGCGGTCATGTCGACCGGCCTGCCGGTCCACAGCACGTGGCTGAGACGATTGATATCCGGGTTTTCAGGATGGACGAAACTGTAGGCCTCATTCAGGCGCTGACGCACAACAGGGCTCCAGGCGATCAGATCTCCCGCGCTGTGGTCGGCAATATCGGTGAACCCGTCCTGCGGATCGATAATTGCGTAGAAATTGCCGCCATAGGCGACATCGACCCGCAACTGACCGAGATCGGGACATTCCACCTCAAGTCCCTCCGCGTAGAGAAAAGAGGGGACGTTGGTAATGCGCACCTCTTCAACATGGTCGCCATCCTGACGGTATTCGGCGATCACCAGGCCGGCCGGTGTGTCCAACCGCAAAACGCCCGGCGTTTTGGGGCGCACCAGACCGTGTTCGATCGCCATCGTCACCGTGCCGATTGTGCCGTGGCCGCACATCGGCAGGCAACCAGAGGTCTCGATGAACAGGATCGCGATGTCGCAATCGGCCCGTGTCGGCGGATATAGGATCGAGCCGGACATGACGTCATGGCCGCGCGGTTCGAACATCAGTCCGGTCCGTATCCAGTCGAATTCAGCCAGGAAATGCGCCCGTTTCTCCATCATCGTCTTGCCGGCAAGCTGCGGACCGCCACCAGCGACAAGCCGCACCGGATTGCCGCAGGTGTGGCCGTCTATGCAGAAAAAGGAATGTCGCGCCATATTGTCCTGATCCTGACGAAGATGCGATCAAAAATCGGGCAGATCCGGACGGATGGCAAGGGCGTCAGTGATGATCTTTTCTGCGCGGGCACGGCGTTCGCCCGAAAGCGGCAGGCGTGGCAGACGCACCCGGTCATTGGTATCGATCGCGTGTACTTCGGCGAGCTTGATGTTCTGGACCAGATAGGTCGACACATCGAGATCGAGCAGCGGCCGGAACCAGCGATATATCTTCAGGGCTTCCTGCGATCTACCGGCTTTCATCAGCTGGTATATCGCCACGGTCTCGCGCGGGAATGCCGTGACCAGTCCGGCAACCCAGCCAATCGCTCCGACGGCCAGCGCCTCGAACGCCAGATTGTCGACGCCGGTGAACAGATCATAACGGTCTCCGAGACGGTTGATGATTTCGGTCGAACGGCGGATGTCGTCGCTGGACTCCTTGATCGCCACGAAACGCTCGTCTGACGCCAGTTCCTCCATGATATCAGGCGTGACATCGACCCGGTATGCCACCCGGTTGGAATAGATCATCACCGGCAGATCACCGGCTTGAGTGACCGTCCGCAGCGCGGCGATCGTTTCTTCCCTGTCGGTATGATAGATGGCGCTCGGCACCACCATCAATCCGTCGGCGCCGGCGGCATTTGCCTGCTTGGCCAGGCTGCAGGCGTCCCGCGTCGCCGCCTCGTTGATCGTCATCAGCACAGGCTTGCCGTTGGCGACGCCTTGTGCGGTTTTCAGAACGGCGAGCTTTTCCGCATTCGACAGCATCGGCCCTTCGCCAAGCGAACCGCAAACGATGATGCCATCGCAGCCAGCCTCCATCTGCAAAGCAAAACAGCGCTCCATTTCAGCATGATCAAGACTGTCATTGTCGTCGAATTTTGTCGTAACTGCGGGAAAGACGCCGGACCACATCACATAACTCCATTTTGATATACCACTGATATATCAATGCGCGGAGACCATTGTCAATGCGCGCGGCGTTATGATATCGCAGCAGGTATCCAATCAAAAGACAGTCATGAATCAGCACACAACATCATTCGAAGACACATTGCCGGCAGCCGCCCGTGCCTACCGTATTCTGGAACAGCTCATCGTCACGCTTGAGCTGGCGCCGGGCTCGGTCTGGACCGAGGGACTACTGTTGCAGCGCGTCGGCCTCGGCCGAACCCCGGTTCGCGAGGCCATTCAGCACCTGGCCTGGGACGGGCTGCTGGAAGTCCGTCCACGGGCGGGCGTATTGGTTGCTCCGCTTCATCCGGGCGACTGGCTGCGGGTGCTTGACGCGCGGCGTGGCCTGGAAATGGTTCTTGCACGCTCTGCCGCACGCTATGTCACACGCGAGATCGCGAATCTGTTTCACGACGCCGCACTGGCCATGCAAAAGGCGGTGATCTCCGGCAATGTCGTGCAGTTTCTGGAAGCCGACAAGGCTTTCGACAGCGGATTGTCATTGGCCGCGGACAACGCTTTTGCCGCCCGCCTGGCCGGCCCGTTGCAAACCCATTCACGCCGGTTCTGGTTTCGCTATCAAAGTGAGGACGGATTGGCTGAAGCAGCCGAACATCATGTCGCGCTGATCGGCGCCGTCATCGAGGGGGATGCTGTCGGCGCCGAAGCAAAGGCCGCGGAACTGATTGATCTGCTGTATGATTATGCTCGCAGGGCCGCGGCTCCGTAAGTCACAGATCGAAAAGCAGGTCTTTCTTCAAACCTCCGATCCTGCCAGCAGGGGAACAGTCTCCCAACCCTCACCGGCGGCCAGGATACAGGTGTTTCCGTCGGTTCCGGTGACGATGATCGTCCAGCTTCCCTTGCCGGAAACGAACAGTTCGACAATCGCCTTGCTGCCAATCAGGCCGAACGCCTTCTGTTTTTCCTGAAAGCTCTTGCCAAGTCGGGTTGTGATGTCATCGTGGGTGGCACATGCGCGTGCCTGTGCCTGGACGGTTGTGCCGGCGGCAATCAGGAAAGTCGCCGCAAGGGCTGTGGTGATTAAGCTGCGAAATGTCTTGCGTGCCATCTTGCATCTCCTTTGCCGTCGGGCGGGCAGGAGGCGCGTGCTCGGCACTCAGCCTGCCGTGGTCCTTCGGGCGGCTTGCAAATCGTTCACCGTCTCGCTCCTTCCCTGCGTTCCGGTCGCTTTTGCATTTTGATCCCGGGGCCGATCGGATAGCCGGATTTCCGGGAACCCTGTACTGGAACGCTCATTCGTTCCATGCTCCTGAAATGGGAATTAAAGCCGGATCGCACAAGTGGGAACCCGGCTGAACAGTTTGTGAAAGCGCAGTGAAAAAAACGGCCGGCAATGTGATTGCCAGCCGTTAAAACGCTGAAAATATTGAATTATTTTCTTCAGTTCATTGTCGGGATAACGAACTCCGCGCCATCCTTGATGCCGGACGGCCAGCGCGACGTAATGGTCTTGGTTTTGGTGTAAAAACGGAACGCATCGGTGCCGTGCTGGTTGAGATCGCCAAAGGAGGAGCCTTTCCAGCCGCCAAATGTATAATAGGCGATCGGCACCGGTATCGGCACATTCACACCGACCATGCCGACCTGAACCTTCGCGGCGAAATCACGTGCCGCATCGCCGTCCCGGGTGAAAATGGCGACGCCATTGCCATATTCGTGCTCGTTGGGAAGTTTCAGGGCTTCGGCATAGGTGTCTGTCCGCACGACCGAAAGGACAGGACCGAAAATTTCTTCCTTGTAGATCCGCATATCCGGCGTGACATTGTCGAACAAACAGCCGCCCATATAATAGCCGTTTTCATAACCCTGCAGGCTGAAATCACGGCCATCGACGGCCAGTTTTGCGCCTTCCTCTACACCCAGATCGACATATCCCCTGACCTTGTCGAGATGCGCCTTGGTCACCAACGGTCCGTAGTCGGCACCCTCATCTGTTGACGGCCCGACTTTCAACGCCTCAACACGCGGAATCAGTTTCTCGACCAGACGATCGGCGGTTTCCTGTCCGACCGGAACCGCGACAGATACCGCCATGCAGCGTTCTCCCGCCGAACCGTAACCAGCGCCGATCAGCGCGTCGACGGTCTGATCCATATCTGCATCGGGCATGATGATCATATGGTTCTTGGCGCCGCCGAAACATTGCACCCGTTTTCCGTTGGCACAGCCGCGCGTGTAAATGTACTCGGCGATCGGCGTCGATCCGACAAATCCGATTGCCTGGATATCGGGATCGTCAAGAATCGCGTCGACGGCCTCCTTGTCGCCATTGACCACGTTGAGAACGCCTTCCGGCAGGCCGGCTTCGAGGAACAGTTCGGCTATGCGCATCGGCACGCCCGGATCGCGCTCGGAGGGTTTCAAAATGAAAGCATTGCCGCAGGCGATCGCCGGGGCGATCTTCCACAATGGGATCATCGCCGGAAAGTTGAACGGGGTGATGCCGGCAACCACGCCGAGCGGCTGGCGCATCGAATAGACGTCGATCCCCGGTCCGGCACCTTCGGTATATTCACCCTTCATCATATGCGGCGCACCGATGCAGACTTCGACGACCTCAAGCCCGCGTTGGATGTCGCCGCGCGCGTCGGGAATGGTCTTGCCGTTTTCCCGCGCCAGCAACTCGGCCAATTCCTCGTAGTCCCGCTGCACCAGTTGCAGGAATTTCATCAGCACGCGAACCCGGCGCTGCGGATTTGTAGCGCCCCATTCGAGCTGTGCTGCCTTGGCATTTTCTACCGCCTGCCGCACTTCAGCGGCACTGGCCAGCGCGACCTTTGCCTGGATGGTCCCGTCCATCGGCTGAAACACGTCGGCACTGCGCCCGCTGCTGCCGGCCACATGTTTTCCGCCGACAAAATGTCCGATCTCACGCATCAATTTTCTCCCTGATAAACCATTGCCGCAGTGTCACCTCTTCGCGGTCGCAATGCAACGCGTGCAAAGGCGCATCTGTTGTGCGAAAATAGACATAATGAGAAGTCAGAATATTAAATGATGCAACGCTTCGGGCGGCTTGGAGCAAGGCCATGAATTGGGACGATGTGCGGATATTTCTGGCAGTCACCCGCAGCGGCCAGTTCCTCGGCGCGGCACGCCGGCTTGGCCTCAACCATGCAACGGTATCACGGCGCATCACCGCCCTGGAGACGGCGCTGAAAACCCGGCTTTTCGACCGAACCACGACCGGGGCCGAGTTGACCGCCGCCGGCGAAGCTTTTGTCGCCGCCGCCGAACAGATGGAGGAAGGTTACATTGCGGCCCGCGCGGCAATCCCGGATTCCGATGACCATGTTTCCGGCACCGTGCGCATCGGCGCTCCGGACGGATTTGGCGTGGCCTTCCTCGCACCGCGGCTCGGCAGGCTTACGGCGGCCAACCCGGACCTCACCATCCAGCTGGTTCCGGTTCCCCGATCCTTCTCGCTGTCGCGCCGCGAAGCCGACATTGCGATCACCGTCGAACGACCGTCCGAGGGGCGGCTGGTCGCCGGCAAGCTGGTCGATTACACGCTGGGTCTCTATGCCTCGAAGGACTATATCCTGGAGTACGGGCTTCCGACCTCGCGTGAATCACTGAAGGACCACCGTCTCGTCGGCTATGTCGAGGATCTGGTGATCAACCCGTCGCTTGCCTATGCGCCCGAAATCGATCCGGACTGGCAGGCTCGGTTTTCCGTATCGTCAGCGCTTGGCCAGGTTGAGGCCGTCCGATCGGGCGCCGGCGTCGGCATCCTGCACAGTTTCATTGCCCGTGGTCATGACGATCTGGTGCCGGTGACCGCGCTTCCGAAAATCCACCGGGCCTACTGGCTCGTCTATCATGAATCAATGCGGCCACTGCGTCGGATTCAGACCGTCGCCGGCTTCATCACCAACGAAGTTGAGATAGAACGTGCGATCTTCCGGTGACTGCCATTGTGGCATCTGCCCGGCCTGCCGCTTTATCGCGATCCCAGAAGCCGCTTCAGCTCAGCCACCGCGGCATCCCGCGCGCGAAAGCCGGCTGCGCCTTTATGCTTTTTTTTCCTCCACCAGAAGATTGGCAAAGACAAAACGTTTGCCCTTTCGCTCCGCCCAACCGACATACCAGCCAATCTGGCGGTCGAAATTCAGGCTGCCATCGGCATTCGCCTGAAGACCCGTACCGGTCTTACCGAATATCGCAAGTCTGTCACCGCCGTCCCCGCGCGGCATGATCGCCATCGTCTTGTCCCGCGCATCATTCGAGACCGGGAGTTTGCCGCTCAAAAGGCGGCGTAAAAACACCACCTGCTCTTGCGGCGAAATTTTCAGGGAAGTGCTCAACCAGGCGGAAACAAGCGGGTCATCACGCCCTTCGATCGGTGACAGGTCCCGATCGCCATAATCGAATGCATCGAGGTAGGCCTGAAATCTGTCAAACCCGAACTCCCGGGTCAGAACCTGTGAGTACCAGACCACCGAGTTGGCAAGCCAGGACTCAGGCGTCGTATCCCGTTTCACAGCCCGGCGCCGGGCTTTGTACTCGGCCTTGTAAGGTCGCCTGGGATTTGCGGCATCAAGCAGAATTCCCGAATCATAGCCCATCAGGGCCAAGGCAATCTTGAAAGACGAGGCCGGAGTGAACCGTTTGCCGCACAAATCACCGCTCTGTTCCGCCATGATTCCTTTTTCGGATTCAACAATCAGCAGGCACCCGGGATCGGCAGCCGCACCGGTAACGCCGGCCATCCAACCGAAACCCGCAGCTATGGCCAAAATCGTGAAACATACAAACCGCGGGCCATTCAACATCCTCCGAAGGCATCTAAGTTCGATATTGGCCGGCTCCACGAATGCAGTTTCCGGCCTGGGCATCGGAATTATCGTGACTATCGCACACCGGATTGTCGAATCATGTGACAATCGATAATGTATAGCCATATTACAACCTTTCGGAGAAACTGCATGACTTCCTACATCATATCGCGTGTTTCCATATCCGACAGCAACGCCATGAGGGATTACATGGCCGACGCGCCGGAAAGCGTTTACGCCTACGGCGGCAAGTATCTTGTCCGCACCGGCGACATTGAAGCACTCGAAGGCGAGGCAGCCTATGAGCGTGTTGTCGTTGTCGAATTTCCAGACAAGGAAAAAGCACTCGCCTGGTACAATTCCGAAGACTACCGCGAACTGCGTGATCTGCGCTGGCGATCCGCCGATGCACACATCATCTGTGTCCCGGCTGAGGCCGGCTGATCCCCGCGGCGACTACTCGGCCGCCAGCGGACACAGATCTGCATTGTTGTCGTTGGTACTCCCCTGCATCTCCCGCTTCGGCGCCACCGGCTGGCGCCGGTAGACCAGCGCAAACATTGGCGGGGTGAAATAGAACGACACAACGGTAGACAGCAAAACGCCGCCGGCAATCGACATCGCAAATGGCGGCCAAAACCCACCCCCCTCCAGGATCAGTGGCAGGAAGCCACCAAAGGTGGTCACCGTCGTTGAAACGATGTGGCGGCTGGAGTCCATCACCACCTGAACCATACTCTCCCGGTCGCCGCGCAACGACCCTTCATCCTGCTGCAACCCGGTCAGAATGATGATCGCCGCATTGATTGAAACACCGATCGAACCGATGACACCGATCACCGCATTGATTCCGAACGGATATTGAAACACCGCCAGCGACAGCATGCTGAGACCGGCCGACAGCCCCGCCACGATAAAAGACACCAGCGAAAGCCGGAATGAATTGAAGGTCAGCACGATGGTGGCAATCGACAGGGTGATGATAATTCCAAGCGAGGCCAGCAGATTGTTCAGCGTATTGCTGCGGGCATCCGAATCGCCGCCAAATTCAAGCCGGTATCCGGCCGGCACTGTAAATCCCTGCGCATCCAGTTCCGCCTGAACCGCCTTCAACGCCTCTTCCGGCAGGACACCTGGAACAAGGAACGCCTGGACCGTATTGGCCCGCTCGGTATTGCGCCGCGAGATCACGCTTTCACTCGGCTCCAACCGCAATTGTGCCAGTGCCGACAGAGGCACGCCCGGAAAATCGCCACGTGCCGATATCGCTGCCGCGCCAGGCGGCAATATCGTCAGGTCGGCGATCGCGGCGAGATTGCCGCGAACGGCGTCCCCGATCCGAACCCGAACCGGCAATTGCTCGGTCCCCTCCAGCAGCGACCCGCCGGTGACACCTTCCAGGCTGGCCTCCAACTGCCGCGCAATGCCGCCAAGATCAAGACCAAGCAACCGCGCCTTGGCCTCGTCGACATCCAGGTTGACCTTCGGCGCACCGCCATTGATGGAAGTGCGGACCACCGTCACCATATCGAGTTCGGCAACGATTCGGCGCGATTCATCACCGAGGCGCCGCAGCGTTTCCATATCCTGGCCGACAAAGCGCAGCTCGACTGGCGCGTCGACCGGCGGCCCCTGAACAAGACCGCGAACCAGTATGCGGGCATTGGGAAACGCCCTGCCGAGATCTCCCTGCAACTCCGATACCAGCCTGCTGGTCGCATCCGGTGAAGCCGATGTGATCAGCGCATGGGCAAAACCCGGCGCGTTTTCGCGATTTCCAACAATATTGTAATAAAACGCCGGAGCCGAACGCCCCATCACCCAGGACACATTCCTTATATCCTGTTGTTCCCGCAGCACCTGATCGATCTGAACAACGACGCGGCGCGTCTCGGCCAATGCCGTACCGTCTCCAAGTTCCACCTCGATATGGAACTGATCGCGTTCAACACCCGGGAAGAACTGTGCCGTCAGGGTGGGAAAGCTGACAAAGCCCAGCACCGGCAGCACCAGGGCCAGCATCACCGATTTGGCCGGATTGTTCATGGCCCAGCGCAGGGAACCCTGAAACAACCGCCCGACCGCACCCCCACGAATGCCATTGGCAAGAAATGTGCGGCCCGAGCCGTCCTTCAGCGTCCAGCCGGCAATGGCCGGGGTGATCGTGACCGCGAGAATGAACGACCAGATCAGCATGGTGACCACCGCAATGGCGATAGAACCGACAAAATCACCTGCCGGTCCGGGCAGCAGAATCATCGGCGTGAACGAAAGCGCCGTGGTCAGCGTCGAGGCCAGCAGCGGCGCAAATAGGCGGCGAACGGATTGTCGAACGGCAATGACACGTTCCAGCCCATCCCGAATGCGCTTGCCGACTTCGTCGGTCATAACGATCGCCGCATCGACGAGCAGGCCCAGAGCCACGATCAGGCCGGTAACCGACATTTGATGAATGGCGAGCCCGATCGCGTTCAATGTCGCCAGGGTCGCCAGGCTGACGATCGGCAGGACAAGGGCGACGATCAGCGCCGCCCGCGCGCCCAGCGTGACGAACAGCACGATCACCACCAACGCGACGCCGATTGCCATGTTGAAACCGACCTCGGCCAGCCGGTCGGCCGTATAACCGCTCTGGTCGAATACCAGATCGGCGGAAATCGACGCCGGCAGCGATTGTGCATTTTCCTTCAACGCCCGCCGCACATGGTCCATCCAGACGTCGACCTGAAGACCGTCCTGCACTCTTGCGGCAACCAGGATCGATGCTTTGCCATCATTCAGCGCATACTCGCTACGCGGTGACCGCGCGCCGCGCGTAACCGTCGCGATATCGCCCAAAAGTGTTGCACGGCCAGCCGCATCTTCGCGAACGACAACCCGGCGCAACCTATCGAGCGCGGTGATTTCGCCTTCGACGCTGATCAGGAAATCGCTGTTGGAGCCGCGCAGGCGGCCGGCCCGAACCTTTGCATCGGCGGCCCGGATCGCCGCGGAAATCTGGTCGGCCGAAAGTCCGAGAGACGCCGTGCTCACGGGATCGACGGTGACCAGCACCTCCTCCTCCGGTGCGCCATAGATCTCGACAAGTTTGGTTCCGGAAATATCGCGCAGCGCATCTGCCAGATCTTCCGAATAACGCCCGGCGATGGTCATCGGCACGCCAGCATGTTTGGCGGTGACCGCAACGATTGCCGCAAACGCTCCGGCACCGTCACTGTCAAATTCAGGCTCCAGCACGCCGGACGGAAAGGCCCGCGCCGCATCATCAAGCGCGTCGCGCACCTCCGACCAGACCTGTTCGATGCGCGAATCCGGCAATGTCTCGAGCAATTCGACGCTGACGATGGAAACACCGGTCGCCGAAGTCGACTCGATTGTTTCCACCTCGGAAATCGTCCGCAGCTCTGCCTCGATTTCGGCCGTCACCAACGCCTCAACCCGAGCAGGATCGGCACCTGGAAACACTGTCGTCACCGTGGCGAACAGGTTGGTAATTGTCGGGTCTTCCTGCCGGCCGATCGACAGCAGCGAAGACAGTCCAGCCGAGATTAGCACCAGCAGCGCCAGGGCGACGAGCCGCGGCTGCCGAAATGTCAGTGTTTCCATTGTTTATGATCTCTCGTAACCGAACCGGATCAGTTCAGCATCCGCATCGGAACGGCGGTCCACCCGCAAAAGCGCGGCCGGTGACGAGGGGCGGCCCGAAAGCCGGTTTGCCACTGTCGGCGCCCTGTGGCGCGAGAACTTCGTCAAAAAGCCAAGTGCGATTTTTCTTGCATTGCTTACATGTGACACGACATCGCTCCATCATTCCTGTCTGATTGAATTATCAGATCAGCTTTTTTCCAGAACCTGTACGATTTGCCCGGGCGTGACCCGATGTGGGCCTGCTTCGATCATCCCTGTTCCCGGTTGAAAGGTTCCGCGCACAAAGGCCCGGTCCTCGTCGGCATAAAGCACTTCGACGGCTTCGATTTCGACGATCGCTTCACCGCTCTGATTGACTTGGCCAAGCGTCAGGATCGTCCACAGGCCCCGTGCACCTTCTCGCAGCGAAGCGACTGGCACCCATGCGCCTTCCTGACTGACGTGGCTTTCAAGCCGTACCTTGCCGGTCTGGCCATAAATCAGCGCTAACTCGCCTTCGTCGACCGTGATCGCGAACAGTGCCGTGCGTGTCCGGGTTGCCGGATCCAGATCGGGCCGTAATTTCAGCAGTGTCGCTGCGTAGGACCGGCCGGCGACTTCCACCTTCACCGATTGACCGGGCATCAGCGTATTCGCGACAGACGGCGCCAATCCGACACGCATTTGAGGAACAGCTCGCTGCAACAGTGTGACGATAGGCTGGCCGCCGTTGACGGAGGACCCGTCATCGGCAGACCGGTCGCCGACCTGGCCATCAAACGGCGCGTAAAGGATTGATTTGTCGAGCTGGATATCGATACCGGCGATGGCCGCATCGGTTTCGGCGATGCGGGCTTCCAGTTCCGCCAGGCCCAGCCTGACCTGATCATAGACCTGCGTCGCGGCAAATCCCTTTTTCTGCAACGCCTGCTGCCGCTCGAGCGTCAGTTGTGAAAGCTGAACCTGCGCTTCCAGCGCCCGCCGGGCTGCCAGCCGCGTTGTCCTCTGGTTCTTCAATTGGCGCGTATCAAGCCGCGCCAGCACCTCGCCTTTTTTCACTTTGCTGCCTTCATCCACCAGCACCGCGCTGACGGTTCCGCCGAACTCGAACGCCACGCCGGTTGTCTGCATGGCTTCAACCTGACCGACAAAGGAATGCGGAATGCTGAACCCGGTTTCCATTCGGACCTGGCGCCGACTTACGATCACCGGCGACGCGGCGTGCTCGATCTGCACGCTGGCCGCTCGGCTCGACAATATATTGGCACCTCCGGCAACAAGACCAACAGCCAGCGCCGCGGTGGCAACTGTTGCCAGCAGGCGTGCGAAGCGGTGCGAAAGCGACGGGCCGGGTTGTGTGGATCGTGGTGCTTGGGCCATGGTATTGGTATCCGACTTGCAATATGTTAGCGTCGTTAACATATGTAAGCGTGTCTAACTTTTACAAGATGTACGGCGAAATAATTCGAAAGGATCACTGCAATCACCGCGAAATCCGGCGTTCACAAGAAAGAGGCCTACCACCATGGTGACCTGCGCACGCAGCTCATAAACGCGACACGTCGCCTGGTTGAAGAGAAGGGTCCCGATGCGTTTTCGGTCTCAGAGGCTTGCCGCGCGGCTGGCGTCAGCACCGCCGCGCCTTATCGCCATTTCAGCGACAAGCAGGACATGCTGATTGCCGTTGCCATGGACGGCATGCGGCGCATGCGCGAACAGATGCTGACTGCCATCGCAGGCCTGCCGCAGGGCACATCCGAGGCCATTGCCGCAATCGGATTGGTTTACGTCGAATTCGCCCAGCGCGAACCAAGCGTCTTTCGCCTGATGTTTGGTCTGACCAGGCACCACAGGGACAATCCGGACATGATCGCCCAGGGGACCGGCAGTTTCAGCGTTCTGCTGCACCAGATAGCGCTTTATTTCGGCAGAGATAATGATGATGAAGAGGTTCGGCGTATTGGCTTTACCCTGTGGACCTTCGTTCACGGTCTCTCGTTCCTGCTCATCGACGAGAAGGTCGACGCGCTGCAGATTCCGGTCGATGTAGAGGCATTCATCCTCGATGTCAGCACGCGGCAGCTGGAAGCATTGCGGCCAACAACCAATTGAAATAACTGACATAATTCGCCTGCTGCGAAAGCAGGCTCGGCGCCCAGACCGGCATTTTCGGCTTGCGCCGAATTCTCCCACTGTCTATTGGCATCGGTTCGATGGAATGGAGTGCTGTTAACTCGGCGGCCAGCACTGCACATGCAAATAGGTCACCAGAGCGTATCTTGGTATGATTGCCGGAATCATGGAAACCTCGCCAGTGAAGTTGAGCATCGTCATTCCGGTTTATAACGCCGAAGTGACGCTCGGCTCGCTCTGTGCGCAGCTGAAGGAAGTCTGCGAAGACCTTCCCATCACGCATGAGATCGTTCTTGTTGATGATGCCAGTACTGATGCCAGCGCGTCGATGCTGCAGGTGTTTTCGCAGGAATACCCCAATGTCCGCGTTCATCGGCTTGAATCCAATCGTGGTCAGGCCGCCGCGCTGGCGACCGGAACCTCCCTGGCATCGGGGAACCGGATCATCATCATGGACGACGATCTCCAGCATCCGCCAAAACATATCCCAATATTGATGGAAACGCAGGTCCGGGCCGGTGGCAACACACTGGCGATCGTCACTCCAAAACGCCGTCGGCGCGAATTGTGGCGGTCGCTGCTTGGCAGGGCGTCAAACGTCATCTCGAATCTGTTTCTGCAAAAGCCTTTGCCCTTGCGAATGACCAGCTTCTGCTGCTTTTCCCGGCAACTCGCACCGGAACTATCAACATTTGCCGGTGCAGGAGGTCCGTGGCTTGTCCACCTCGTGCAACGCGCCGACCGCGTCATCACGGTTCCTCTCGAACTGCAGCGCTCCGAGCGGGAAAAAAGCCGTTACACATTCGCGAGCCTGACGGCATTGTTTTTCTCGCGTGCACGATATTTCAGTCCAGCAAGGACAGCCGCTATAACATTTGTCTCAGCTGGTCTGATGTTCTGGTGTGTATTGCAGTTCGGCCGCCAGCCGAGCCTGGGGTGGGGAGCCGCCACAGCCGCCACATTTGGCGTTTTCGATCTATCTGCTCTTTTTGCACTGAGTGTCTGGAGAGAACGACGTCGCCGTTCCTGATCGATCACTTGGCATCTGGTGCGATCAGTTCTCCGGCATCCTGAATCTGCACCATGACGACGATCTTCACCCGGTCCGATCGGTTGAGAACCGATCTGTGAACAACCAGCGGGTCGAACAGCACGCCGCCGCCTGCCGGCATGGCGATGCATTCCGATTTTGCATCGAGATCCATGGTGGCAAGGGCGGCATCGGCCACCATCCCGTCATCCCTGCCGGGCAGCCAGCCCGATTTGTGGCTACCGGGAAGCAGTTCAATCGAACCGTGAACCTGATCGGCATCGCGCAGCGGCAGCCACAGCCGGAATGCGCGTTTACTGATGGTCGAATTGAGATCCTGATGAAAATCAAATGTGTAAGTGGTCTCATCCGGCAAGTCGAACCGGACATAGGGCCAGATCAAGGGTGCCCTGAAACCCTGCCTGTCAAGAAATCCGTCATTCTTCAGCCGGCCGCCGATATTGGATGAGATTTCCTGAACAAAGAAAAAATTTCGCAGCAACGGAAACAGAAACGCCCGATAATCTTCGTCGGATGTCATGATATCGACGAGCGGATCCTGATGCCGCCGTTTGATCCCGCGTTCGGCAAGTTGCCGCTCGCAAAAGACCTCCAGAACACGCTCGGCTTCGTCAATAAGTGTACGGTCAACCAGGTCCCGCAACACCACGAATCCGCGCTCGGACAACACGCGGTCATCGATTTGCAGTTCTTCGCTCATTGCGGTTTCCCGGTGACTTCTCCGATCTGGCGAGCCGGATTCCCAGCCACGATCGCGAACTCCGCGACATCCTTCGTCACCACAGAACCTGCACCGACCACCGAATAGGCACCGACTTCGCAGCCATTGAGGACGACACTGCCCGGGGCAATATGGGCGCCATCGCAAATTCTGGAGTAGCCGGTCAGGACGGTGTTGGGACCGACATAGACGAAATCACCCAATCGGACATCATGGCTGACGACAGCATTCTGCCGAATGGCCGCGTGTTTTCCGATCTCGGCGTCAGGAGCAACCGAGGCGAACGCATAAACAACCGTCCCATGGCCGAATGTCACTGCTTCGGAGACACTGGCGGTCGGGTCGATCAGGATGCTCCAGCGCCGGTTGGGTATTTTCAATCCCCGGATGCGCGCGGATATGTCCTGAATATGTTTGACCTTGTGCAATTGGGCGACGAATGTCGTCGTCTCCGGCAATCCGGGCCAGTCCTCGAAGCCGCCGAGGACCTTGCCGCCAATCATCTCGGCGCCAATCGCCATGCGGTCATTGAGGTACCCGGCAAAAGTGAACGGTTTTCCCGCGGCAGATATCCTCAATAATGTGTCGGCAGCCAACGTACCACCGCCTTTGCCGCCAAAGACAGCTACCGATTGTTTATCTGTGCCCATGACATTCGACTCTTCGAGCAATCGAGCCAATCCGTTATCACCGCGCTCGGCAGGGATCAATTGAAACGGATCACGGCCCGCCGGCGCCAAGCTGATAGACGGTGACGGCCCAGGCCGAGGCCGGGTCGCGAAACGTGCCACGCTCGACAAGTCCGATTTCTTTGGCATTGCCGATTGTGGCGATGGAAAAAAGGTAATCGACACCGAAATTTTTCATTGTCTCACGGGAGACCTCAAGACGCGTCACCGCGTGTTGCTTTTCACCGGTGCAGCTTGTGTCCATCCGCGGGCAAATGATTTCCGATGGGAACATGTAGACCCGCGATCCCCAGCCATCGAAATAGGAAAGCACCTCTGGATTGCGGCTGAACTCATGCACCATCATATGGCGAAACCGGTGCTTGTAGGTGATGGGGTAGAGCGGAAGGTAGGCATCGGCTGTTTTGAAGCCGTTATATTGCGCGATCGACGGGTGCATTCCAATGCTGGCCACGACCACATTCTTCCGGTCGATGTCCAGCTCGGTTGCAATGCGTTCAAACAATGGCTCAGCAAAAAACTGCGAGAACGTGATTCCGCTGTGGTCCCGTTCAACGGCAAACTCGTGATGCCGCGCGGCTACGATCACCTGCAAACCGACAAGTGTACCGATCACCGCCAGCCCAGGCTTCCAGGAAAGCCGTCCGGTGAGGAGCGTCAGACAAAGACCGAACGCCAGGCTCCAGGCGAAGGGATTGAGATAGATGGTTCTTGACATATTCACCCGGTTCAACAGCGGAAAATACGCCCGGATGAATTGCGAGCCCGACCATTCCCAGAATGCGAAAACAGCAGAAAACACAGCAATGGCTGCAATAACGACGATCAGTTGCACCGTCAGCCGAAGTTCATTGCCCGTCAGTGCATATCGGCGCGCCGGCAAATTGCGCGGTGCGGCGAGGCGGGCGCCGCTGCCAAGGACAACAAGTGCGAATGTCATCGCCAACGATGCAACGACCACCGGTGACTGAAGGCTTTTCAGACCCGAAGCGCCGTACATGAACTCATCCACAAAGGCGCGTACGGCTTGCACCAGGTTTGTGTGTCCGAACACGAACTCGACGCGATGAGGTATGAAATCCGGATCGAACAGAAACAGAAACAGTCTGTATTCAACCATGATCTGCGCTGCGGTCAGCACCAGGGCGCAGATGAATACTGCTCCGGGCCTGTGTCTGGCCCAAACCGACCAGGCGAAGAACAGCCAGACAAAACCGACAACGAACATGCCACCAAGAATCAGGCTGGAAACAAACGGATAGGCGGCCATAAGCAGCAGCGGGAGGCCAATTCCCTTTCCGGCGGCAAGGCGCCAACAGGCCAGCACAACACAGGCGGTGGCCGCTGCGACCCCGGACCACGCCCAGAACGGAACGATGGCATATGCAGTTCCGGTTCCCGCCGCAATCCATAACCTGTTGCGCATTTCGCCCGGAGTGAATTCAAGAGCCAGAAACGCAATCCCGAGAAAAGCTGTCAGCCGGATAATGAATTGATGAGCGACATAGGCCCAAAACGGCTCCAGTACAGCGAACAGCGCGGTAATGACTTTCAATTCCGACGGCAATGATACCCGCGGCGCGCCGCCGACAAACACCGGAGCCACGAGCGCGCCATTGGGTGCAAACCAGATTTTTTCCCGGGCGGTGAGCGTATGCCAGATGATGTTCGAATCGAGACCGTCGTGAATCCGGACGTAGGAGTCCTGACCATAAACCAGCCAGGGGCTGATATAGATCACGACAACCGCAAACCCGATGACCCAGAGCAGCAAGGCTTCTCTTGGGTTTCTGGTAACGCCCATTTGTGGTTTCTCGCGTTAGACCCCGCAACTGTTCATGTCTATAGAGAGGAACGTGAGACATTTCACCCGTTGCGGAGCAATTTGAAATGGCCGGCGGCCCTGGGGGACAAGCCACCTGATGAGAATTTCCTTCAATGTTCCGACATTGCTCGGGCGCGAACTTGAATACATCAACGATGCGCTCGAGCAAAAAGTGATTTCCGGAAACGGCAAATTCACCGCACTGTGTCAGGAATTCCTCAGCCGGCTGATGAGTGGCTCGCCCACGCTGCTGACAACCTCCTGCTCCAGCGCGCTCGAAATGTCGACGATTCTTGCATCGATCGAAAGCGGCGACGAGGTCATCCTGCCATCCTTTACCTTTCCCAGCACCGCCAATGCGATCGTGTTGCGTGGGGGGACGCCAGTGTTTGTCGATATCAGCCCGGACACGCTCAACATCGATGAGCAACTGATCGAAGCGGCCATCACGCCACGGACAAAAGCCATCATTGTCGTCCATTATGGCGGTGTCGCCTGCGAGATGGACCAGATCAGCGCGATCGCTCGCCGACACGGATTACTGGTGATCGAGGATGCCGCGCACGCCCTCCATGCCTGCTATGGGCAACATCCGCTCGGCAGTCTGGGCGATGTTGCCGCGTTCAGTTTCCACGAATCGAAAAACATCATTTCCGGTGAAGGCGGGGCATTGATAATCAACAATGCCGAACTGATGTCACGCGCCGAAATCATCTGGGAACACGGCACCAACCGGCTCGAATTCAATCGTGGCAAGGTTGATTTCTACAATTGGGTCGATCTCGGGTCATCCTTTCCACCCAGCGAAATCACGGCAGCATTCTTATATGCCCAGTTGGAACACAGCCGGGATGCCACCGATCGACGGCTTGCCCTATGGCACAACTACGCCCGCGAGTTGCAGCCGCTTGAAAATGCGGAAAAACTGCATCTGCCTCACCCACCGGATCATTGCCGGCACAATGGCCATATTTTCTATCTGCTGGCTCCTTCATCCGGCAAACGCACCGAATGGCTGAACCGGCTGGATCAGCGCGATGTCAATGCCGTTTCGCATTATGTCCCGTTGCACTCCGCGCCGGCCGGGCGCAGATTCGGACGTACCGCTGGATCATTGCCGGTTACAGAAGACATTGCCGGTCGCATTGTGCGACTGCCGCTGCACCTCGGTCTGTCCGAGGATGATCAGTCTCGAGTCGTTGATGCCGTAAGGCATGTGGCAAAAGGCTAAGAGCCGACCATGGGCAAGACCATCGCAATATCGCAGTCCAACTACATCCCTTGGAAAGGCTATTTCGACTTAATCGGATCGGTCGACGAATTCGTGATTTTCGACGAGGTTCAATACACCTCGCGCGATTGGCGCAACCGCAACCGTATCATCGTCGCCGGTAAACCACGCTGGCTCACCGTGCCGGTCGTCAAGAGACGCCTGAACACCCCCATCAACGAAATTAATGTCGCCGATCCGCTGTGGGCAGGTCGGCACTGGAGAAGATTGAAGCAGGCCTACGGCGGGGCGCCGTATTTCACCGAATATGCCGGGCATCTGGCCGAGGCATATGAGCGCGCCGCGCAACTGGAACGGCTGACCGACATCAACGAATTTTTTTTCACGGAAATTTGCCGGTTCCTGCAGTTGTCGCCCAGGTTTTCACGTTCCGGCGATGTGCCACGTTCAGCGACCTCGGCGACCGGGCGACTGGTTGAAATCTGCCAGGCGCGGGGTGCAACGACTTATGTTTCGGGACCGTCCGGCCGCAATTATATCCAACAGCAGGCTTTCGCAGATGCCGGAATCGATATCCGATATGCAGATTATTCAGGCTATCCGGAGTATCCGCAGGACGCGGATGTGTTCGAGCACGGCGTCAGCATCCTCGACACGCTGTTTCATTGCGGAAAGGCGGCCAGAGGGCAACTCAAATCGAGCCAACCGGGAAATGTCTTTTTGCAAGCGGCGCAATAACATCGAAACCAGAGCCTGATACCCGGTTCACAGCGGGAATAACGCATTTGTGTGGTTGCCGTGTTTTGACCGAAACATCGCGTCGGGTCACACTTCGGTTACCATAACAGCGGAGGCAGGCGTATCATGAAACGCATTGTTCTTGGGATGGTATCAGGCCTTGTCCTGGCCGGAGTGGCAATCGCCGGACCCTACGAAGACGCCATCGAAGCACTTGATCAGGGCGATCTCGACACCAGTCTGAAGCTGTTGCGTCAGGCCGGTGGGCAAGGCAATGTTACCGCCCAGAATCTTCTCGGTGGTATGTACCGAACCGGTTATCTGCAAATCCGCCAGGACCCCGTTGAATCGGTCAAATGGTATCTCATGGCGGCCAACCAGGCCGACCGCGATGCCCAGTTTCGCCTGGGCCGATCGCATGAAACCGGCACGGGCACCGACCGCAACCCCGTTCTGGCTTTCATGTGGTATGAGCTCGCCGCCGCGGGCGATCATAGCCAAGCCCGGGAAAACC
>JAJFHT010000351.1 GCA_021775495.1 Hyphomicrobiales bacterium
TTATTGCAGGCGATGCGAACTATAACATGCTGGATGGCGGTGATGGAGACGATCAGTTGTTCGGCGGTATCGGTCGCGATCACCTGTTCGGAGGGGCCGGAAATGACATCCTCGCAGGGGGAGAAGGCAATGATGGGCTGACCGGCGGCTCAGGCTTGGACCAGTTTGTCTTTGGACCGAACAGCGGACAGGACGGCTTGCTCGATTTTAACGTTTTGGAAGATACTATAATCCTACAGGGCTTAGGCAATATAACTGTTGCCGAGCTGATAGATCGGGGATTCGACGCGCACGGCGATCTGATCCTAAGCCTTGATGATCCAGATTCCTCCTTCTCCTGGGGTTCATCCGACTACATTCGACTCGTCGGTATCAGTGCAGAAGAACTGACCGATGCAAACATCTCGCTCGTGGGATGACTTCTAGACCGGAGAAGGGGCGATCGCCGGCCCTTTTCGCGGCGCGAAGTTGATAATGTGCGGCTACACGATCCGTATTGGCCGTAACCGCCACCCATCATATTGGGGTGAGGACGATCTGTTCAGCCCCCGGCCAGGACAAATTCATCTTTGGTCCCAACAGTGGCCAGGACCGTTTGTTCGATCTTAACCCTTTGGAGGATATCATCATCCTGCAGGGGTTGGGCAATCTGACCATTGCCGACATGATTGAACGGGCCTTCGACGTGCGTGGCGATTTGATCCTGAACCTTGACGAAGCCGAAACTGACTTCTCTTGGACTTCATCCGATTATGTCCGCCTTGTCGGGGTCAGCATGGAAGAACTGACCGATGCAAACATCTCGCTCGTGGCATGACATCAGGAAAGATCTGCAAGCCTCCAACTCCGAATCTTCTCAATCAGAACAATCCACCGATCAAGAAACACCGCAGCAGCAGGCGTGGCACGACATCAGACGACGCCTGAAGTCCGGCAGTGCTCCGACGGAACCAGCCGCTGACAATGAAGGCCCGAAACAAGCCTCGCCAGACACCGCGAAACCTTTTTCCGAGTCCATAGGCGAGGTCAAACAGGTCCTGCTGATTGTCGCCTTCTTCAGCTTCGTCATCAATGTGCTGATGCTGGTCGGCCCGATCTACATGATGCAAGTCTATGACCGGGTGCTGACGTCCGGCAGCATGCCGACGCTGATCTATCTGACCCTGGCCGCAGGCGGGCTCATACTCATCAGCGCGCTTCTGGAGGGCACGCGGTCGCGTGTTCTCGTGCGGCTCGGCGGCCGCATCGATGAAATGTTCAGCGCGCAGCTGTTTGCCCGCCTGGCCGAACGCGGCGCCTCGCCTCGAAATGTCAACAACGCGTCGTTGCGCGATCTCGATACGCTGCGCGGTTTCCTGACCGGGGCGGGGCTGTTTTTCTTTTTTGATGCGCCGTTTACGCCGTTGTTTCTGGCCGTGATCCTACTGCTGCATCCCTGGCTTTTCCTCGTTGCGCTGACCGGAGCGGCGCTGCTTTTCGTGGTTGCGCTGGCCAGTGAATTCGTCACCCGCCGCCCATTGGCCGAGGCAGGGGTGCATATGGCCGCCGCCGCGGAATTCGCCGCCAATGCCAGCGTCAATGCCGACACGGTCGAGGCCATGGGCATGATGGCGGGCCTGCGTAAACGCTGGCAGCTGCGCTATCGCAGCGGCCTGTCGCTGCAATCGCATGCCAGCGACCGCGCGGGTATGCTGACCGCAATCACCAAATTCATCCGCCCGATGCTGCAGATCGCGATCCTCGGCGTCGGCGCTTATCTTGTTCTGGATCAGAAGATTTCCGGGGGCGCGATGATCGCCGCCTCGATCATGATGGGCAGAGCCCTGGCGCCGGTCGAGGGCGCCATTGGCAACTGGCGCGGCTTTGTTCTTGCCCGTGCCTCCTATACGCGTATCCGCAACCTGCTTGCGTCTTCACCTCAGAAGGTTTCGGCGCTTGAGCTACCTCGGCCTGAAGGCCGGATCTCGGTCGAACAGCTGGTGGGCTCTCCGCCAGGGCTGGAAAAGCCGGTCATTGACGGCGTGTCCTTCAGGCTCGGCGCCGGTGAGGCGCTCGGCATCGTCGGCCCCAGCGCCTCGGGCAAATCGACGCTGGCCAAGCTGATGATCGGCGTATGGGCGCCAACCGATGGCTGCGCCCGCCTCGACGGGGCCAGTGTTGCCGATTGGGACCGGGCGGAGCTGGGGCCTCATATTGGCTATCTTTCCCAGAACATCGAGTTGTTCGACGGCACAGTCGCGGAAAACATTGCCCGGTTTGACGCAGTCGATGCGGAGACGATTATTGCTGCCGCCAAGGACGCCGGCGTTCATGACATGATCCTGCGCATGCCCGACGGCTACGCAACCCGTGTGGGGCGGGGCGGCGTTACGTTATCGGGCGGGCAGCGCCAGCGTATTGGCCTGGCGCGCGCCATCTACGGCAATCCGTCGCTGGTCGTTCTCGACGAACCCAATTCCAACCTTGATGGTCAGGGCGAGGCAGCGCTGCTTGAGGCTCTGCAAAACCTGAAACGCCGCGGCGTGACATTGGTGGTGATCGCCCACCGCGCCTCCGTGCTTGAGGGCGTCGACAAGATACTTGTCCTGCGCGACGGCAAGGTCGATCAGTTCGGCGAACGCGACCAGGTGCTGCAGCAGCTGGCCCGGGGCATTCCCCAGCCAGTCCCGCCGCGGGAAACTTTTCCACCGCAGGCTGCCGGAGATGAGCGTCAGCTTGCTCGCCCGGACACAAGGAGCGCCTGACATGGCCGAACGCGGACCTGCCACCCCTTCAGGCGCCCCACCAAGCGCCACCCGCCCGGCCATTGCTTTCGGCATGGCCGTCATCCTGCTTGGTCTTGGAACATTCATGGCCTGGGCCGCGACGGCCAGCATCTCCAGCGCAGTTGTCGCGACCGGCACGGTCAAGGTCCTGTCCAGCCGCAAGAAAGTGCAGTCGGAAGCAGGTGGCACCGTCCTGACCATCGACGTGAAGGATGGACAGCAGGTAAAGGTCGGTGATGAGCTGATCCGGCTTGATGCGACCAGGGCCCGCGCCACACTCGATATGCTGCAGGGCAATAATGATCTCGCCGCGGCCTCGGTCGCCCGGCTGCGTGCCGAGTTTGACGCGAAGGATCAGGTGACGTTTCCGCAAGAGCTGGAGGCTCGGTCGGATGACCCAAGCGTCGCCAGCATTATGCGCGGGCAGATCCGGCTTTTCGAGGCGCGGCGCAAAGCTCTGAGCGGACAGGTCGAAGTGACGCGCGAGCAGATACGGCAGCTTGGCGAACAGACTGTGGGCCTGGCTGCGCAGACAGCCGCCGAAGCCAGTCAGATCGACCTGATCGAGCGTGAACTCAGGGACATGAAACAGCTGCTGAAGAAGAAACTCGTTCCCAAATCACGTGTCCTGGCACTGGAGCGTGAGGCGGCGCGGCTGAGGGGCCAGATGGGTGATTACGAGGCACAGATTGCGGCGGCACAAGCACAGATTGCAGCAGCAAGACTGCAGTTGCTGCAGCAGCGCACGACCTTCGAAAAGGAAGTCAGCGACGAGATCGGCACGATGGAAGCAAATTTGTACTCCCATGGCCAGAAGCTTCTCGACGCCCGCCATACGCTGGACCAGACTGTCATCCGCGCGACCGAAAACGGTACTGTCGTCGGGCTTGCGGTGCATACCGTGGGCGGCGTGGTTCAGCCAGGCGACACGCTTCTTGAGATCGTACCGGCCGAAGACAATCTGGTGATTGAAGCCCAGATACGCCCGGAAGATGTCGACAACCTTGCCATCGGCCTCGACGCCGAGACAGTCTTCTCGGGTCTTTCAAGGCGTGAGCTGACGCGGCTGCTGGGCCAGGTCACCTATGTTTCAGCGGACGCGCTGGAAGATACGCGATTGCGGACATCCTATTTCAGCGCCCATGTCTCACTCTCCGGTGAGGCAATGGAGAAACTTGGCGACGGCAAACTGCTTCCCGGCATGCCGGCCCAAGTATACATCAAGACCGGCGAGCGCACCCCTCTCGCCTATCTGATGGAACCGCTAACCGACAGCTTCGCCCGGGCTTGGCGGGAACCCTGATCGGCGCATCCCACCGGACGCGATCTTACGCTTCCTGCGCCAGCCAATCAGTCCCATAAGGCTCAGGCCTCCGGCCATAAGAGGCAGAGCAGCCGGCACGGGCACAGGTGTTACCGGGCTGAGATCGATACTGGCGAGGTGCTCGCCGTTCGCTGCACTCTGATCGAACGCTGTAAATATGCTCGCTCCAAGCGAGTTGAATATTTCCACGTCATAGACATCGCGGTTTGAAATGGGAGCAGTCGTGCCCGATCTGCCAAAAATGTTCAAAACCGCCAGTTCAAACGGCGTTGTGAACGTAATCGTCAGAGCTTCTCCGACGCCCCGCTCACCAGAATGATAAATGCTCGGGAATGCCGCAGGTCCTATGCCGTCAATAGCCTTGCCCGGCGAAGTGCCGAGATACGAACTCACTGCTGTCGCGCTCGCCGTCGCGGCCAGAGCCTGGTCGATGCTGGACCCGTTGAGAGCCACAACTTCAGACACCTGCAGGAACCCAGGCAGTGATATGCCCGTCAGGGTTCCCATGCCGGCATAGGCACTTGTAATAACGATTTCCTTGACGTCGACCACGGCGGCTTTCGCTTCGCCGATTGCCGAAAAACCTGATGCGCCGATAACAAGAGCCGCGCAAAGGATGCGCGCCCATTTTGGTGAATCACATTTGGTAGACATT
>JAJFHT010000352.1 GCA_021775495.1 Hyphomicrobiales bacterium
TGATCATCGATGGCAGGACTGCGCGCAACACGTGGATAGCGGCGGTGACGTTCACGTTTATCATTTCGTCGACCTGCTCGGGCGGTGTGTTCAAAAAACCCTCCGCCAGCCCGTGGGCCAATCCTGCATTGTTGATCAGCACGTCTATCTCACGGTCCGACAAGACGTCGTAGATTTTGTCGGTCTGGCGGATATCCATCGCGACTACTTCACAACCGGTCTCCTTCGAGAGCCCTGCAAGCTGCTCGGCTTGCCTGTCCAATGCAATGACATGGACATCGTTTTTGTGAAGCATCCGGACACAGGCCGCACCGATGCCGCTGGAGGCACCGGTAACCAGTGCAGTCCGGTATGAGTGAATTGGCACAACAACCTCCCTGGCAAACGAGAGCCGGTAACCTAGTCCAAAAGCGTTTCCGGCAGGAATGTGATGATTTCTGGAAAGGCAAGGACAAGTGTGATGACAATCAGATCGGCAAACAAGAACCACAGGATTCCGCGGAATATTTCCGTCAGGCTCACCAGATTCCCGACAACGCCCTTGATCACGAACACATTGATCCCGATCGGCGGTGTAATCATGCCGATCTCGAGAAGCTTGGCCAGGAAGACGCCGAAGAATACCAGTCCAATTCCGGCCTCATCCAATATCGGCAGAAACACCGGCAGGGTCAGGAGCATGGCGCCGATCGGCTCCAGGAACATTCCGAGAATCAGGTAAACGACCGCCATGCCGATCAACAGGAACAGCGGCTCGGCCTGAAATCCGATGATTGCCGAGGTGAACATATCACCCGTTCCGGTCAGGGACAGGAGCCGCGTCAGCAGGTTCGCTCCGATGGCGATGATGAACAGGGTGCCCGTCGTCATCAGCGTTTCGGTTGTCGAGTCGTAGAGAACCTTCCACGTCAGAGACCTGTTGAACAAGGCAACCAGGATCGAGGCCGCAGCGCCGATAGCGCCCGCCTCGGTCGCCGTGAAATAACCAGCGAACATGCCGCCCAGAATGATGATGACGATCGTTCCCAGCGGCCAGGTGGGGCGCAGAACCGCGAGCTTTTCGCGAAACGAATGTGTTTCGGTGACCGGCTGGGCGAGGTCGGGATTCAATTTTACCCGGATAATGATCAATGCGGCATAGGCGATCGCCGTCAGCAACCCGATTCCGACGCCGCCGAGAAACAGTTTGCCGATATTCACCTCGGCGAAAATTCCGAACAGTATCAACAGAATGCTGGGCGGGATGAGCGCGCCGAGTGTTCCGGCCGCAGCGACAGAACCGGTTGCCAGGCTCGGAGCATAGTTGAACCGTAGCATTTCCGGAATCGCTATGCGGCCCATCGCGGCCGCGCAGGCAATGCTGGAGCCCGTCACCGACGCAAATCCTGCACTGGCAAAAACCGACGCTACTGCAACACCGCCCGGCAATCGTGCCAGCCAGATTCGGCAGGCTTCGAAAACACCTTTCGTCAGGCCGGCATGGAAACAGACGTAACCCATCATCAGAAACATCGGAATGGCCGACAGTGTCCAGGTGGCAGCAAATTTGTAGGTGACGGCTGACAGAATTCCCCAGGCCGGCCTGATGCCGAACATGACCCATATTCCACCGAACGAAACCATCCCCAGAGCGATCGCAATCGGAACGCGCAGGAGCAGAAGCAGGACGAGAACGGCAATACTCAGGAGGCCGATCGTTTCAAATGCCATGAATCAGCGCTTCCGACATCAATTCATCCGAATTCCGAACCAGTCTTCCCGCCGAGGACATCGTCGTACCCGGTCAGGCTGGCAACGATTTTGTATATGTTGATCAGAGACCACAAGCCGAAACCGATTGGCAGCATGAAATAGCCGGGCCAATCGGGAACGCGCACATCCAGTTCAAGAACATAGGAATTGTTCTGGAACTTGTGGACAGCATCGAGGAAGAAGCCGTAGGCGGCTGCGCCAGTGGCAACCGCAACGACGAGACGAACGGCCTGGATCGCCCATTTCTGAACGCTCGGGGGCAGGGTGTTGAAAACCACATCGACAGCAATGTGCTGGTCAAGCTTTTCGGCCAGCGCAACGGGCAGAAAGGCGATTGCGGCCATGTAGTAGTTCGCCACAATGGCGCCCGTGGCCGGCATCGAAGACAGAAACAGATTGATCAGAAACACGTCTGCCGTGATGTGAACAATCATCAAAACGACAGCGGCCGCCCCAACAATCGTTGTGGCGGCCACCAGTCTGGACAGCAGAGTTCCCACACTGTTCATAGTGCTGGACTGCCGGACTTCCGACTACTCCAGCGTTGCCAGATCGACACCATTATAGATCTGTTCCTGATAAAGCTTCGCGACGGCGTCAACATCGGTCTGATCGATGCCTTTGACAAGTCCGCGCCACTTGTCGAGCAGGGCAAGAAGGCGGTCCCCGAGCTCTTTTGAATTCGGAATGGTATCGTCTGCTGCAGCGGCTTCAATGACTTCCTTGATGTTGCCCTCGCGGAAATTGTCAATCGACTGGCGGATTGTATCCGGAGTCTTGAGTTCCTCGACCTTCAACTCGGCAGCGCTGGCAGCGAGTTTGCGGTCGTTGGCTGCATATTTGACCGTCGCATAGGCGAGGGCTTCATTGGCGGAATTCATGAACACTTTCTTGTGCTCGGCTGAAAGGGATTTCCAGAAATCCAGATTGATGTTGAACATCGAGTTTCCGCCATAAATCCCGATCGGCGCATCGAAGACATACTTCACATGGTCACCAAGCGAGTAGGTCTTGATAATGTCCCAGAGATGGATGTTCCCCTCGAGCCGGCCGCTCGACAGGGCTTCGTACACTTCGCCGACATTGACCGAGATGGCATTGGCATCCCATTGACCAACCAGCTTATTGAAGGCGCTGAAGCCGCGGATTTTCATGCCTTTCAGGTCGCTGACATCATTCAGTGTCTTGTTGGACATCAGGACGTATGACCCGACCACCGCAAAGCCGGTGAATGCCTGATTTCTGCGTTTGAACTCTTCAAGGCAAGGCTGGCAGGAGTACATGAACTCGGTCATCGCCCCGCCAACGACCACAGGCTCGGTGACAGTGGCAACGATGTCGATGGCGTAGTTCGTCAGCGGGAATTCACCGCGGACATAAGCTGGAACCATGTAGCCGATATGGGCGGTGCCGTTGGTCAGGCCTTCCGTGGTTTCGGCATAACTCAACAGCGTGCCTGCGAACACTTTGCCTGTGTATGCGCCGCCGGTTCCCTCTTCGATTTTCTTGGCGAACAGTCGCTGGCCCTGTTGCAGGGGACCATCGCCCGAAGCGCCCATCACGATGCGCACTTCTTCTGCTTGTGCCGACAAAGGGGCGAGCACAGTGGCTATCCCGAATGCCGTTGCAACAAATGCTGACTTCACATTCCACATGAGACACACCTCCCGTTATTTTATCTCGTTTGATGGGCAGCGAGATTATCGGTCGATCCATGTTTTGTCCATAAAAAATAATAATTTTCTAGAGAAACAAATGGAGGTGACAAATCTGTTGACTGCGGGCGGCGCTGATCACTATGTTTGGCTACTTTCGAGACGGAGATCTGGCAGTTCGCGCAGGAAGTGAGTCTCTTATGCGTTGGCAAACGGCGACAAACACAAAGGCTCGTTACCAACGCCGCGAGTGGTGTCTCGCTGAATGATTTGACTGACAACCCAAGGCATCAGCCACGTCTGTGTCGAGAAAATTGCGATTATATCTCCGCCAGCAAGCAACGGGAGGCAGTGCCTTGGTCAAGGAAAATGAAAAACTTCGAGAACAGGTGTTGCAGGGTTGCAGGGGCTTGGCCGCTTACGGTCTGGGATCGGGCCTCGGAGGTCATGTATCCGTGCGATATCCGGACGAACCCTATTTCTACATGCATGTTTTTGAGCGCACTTTCGAAGAGATGCAGCTTGAGGATATCATTCTGATCGATTTTGACGGTAACCCGGTCAATTCGAACCGGGCGCCGAGCATCGGCATCGATTTTCATCCAGCCATCTACAAGAAACGCCCGGATGTTCAGTCGGTTGTGCATTCACACGGCTTCTGGATTACAGCGCAGGCTGCATTCGCCCGTCCGCCGAGGATATTCGCCAATGTATCGGCAGTGTTTCACGAGCGGACCACCCTCAGCCCGAATGATGACTTTGAATCGATCGGAAAGGCCGTTGGTGAAGATGACATCGCCATTGTCATTCCCTGGCATGGTGCGATTACGGTGGGAAGCAGCCTAGGTGAAGCCGTGGCTCGACATGTCGTGTTTGACTATACGGCCCGAATGGATGTGACGCTTCCCCCTCACACGCCGACGATGCCGCATGAACAATGTGCCCACCTGCGGGAAATTGTCGAGCGTGCAGACTACTACAACGAGACGTGGAAACTCATCCAGCGCAAGGCAAAAGCCGGCTATGATGGACAGCGCGTCATTCCGAACGTCTTCTGAGCGTTCCAGTTAATCGAACAGGCTCCGGCTTTGTGCGACCAAACCTGAAACGGAACAAGAAACGAGTTGCCATTGCCAAAAGGTCAAGCTTTTTCCCTGGCCCAGAGAGCGGCCCTGGTGACCGGCAGTACTGCAGGCATCGGCCGGGCTATTGCCGAAGTTTTTACCGAAGCCGGTGCGCGTGTTGCCATCAACGGCCGCAACAGCGACCGCGTGTCGGAAGTCGCCGCCGAACTGAAAGGTGCTATCGAAGCCCCATTTGACGTTACCAATTATGATGAAGCCGAACAGGCAATCGGCAATGTAGTCGAACAGACGGGCCGGTTTGACATATTGGTGTGCTGTGTCGGCGCGCGCGATCGTCGCGCTCTTGCCGAGATTGAACCACAGGACTTTCGCCACGTCCTGGAAACCAACACCGTTTCTGCATACCAGCTCTCCAGGCTGGCCACCGCAAATATGACTCATCCCGAATGCGGCCGGATTATCTTCGTCTCATCTACGGCTGCTACGCGGCCATTTCGTGGCGATCCTGTATATGCTTCTTCCAAGGCGGCGATGGAAAGCCTCGCCCGATCGCTCGCCTTCGAATTCGGCCATCTGGGGACAACCGCCAACGTGATTGCGCCCGGCTTCGTTGCCACCGAATTCAATCAGACCCTGGCCAAGGAAAAATCCGTACAGGCTTTTGTCCGGGACCGCATTCCCGCACGCCGGTGGGCCAGACCCGACGAAATTGCCAATGTCGCCGTCTTTCTCGCTTCGGACGCGGCAAGCTATGTCAATGGCCACGTGCTGGCTGTCGATGCCGGCATGTCGGTCACTCTATGAAACGGGCCTGGCTCGCAGACACAGAGTGGTGAAACGATGGAGATAGTGAACACAGTTTATGAGCAATTCTGCGCCGCGGCCAAGGCATCGCCGCAGCTTCCATTTCTGTGTTATCCGGCATCTGACAGCAGAGGCTACTTGCCTGAAGGCCGAGAGTACTTGTACGGCGAAAGCCTCGAAATCATCGACATGCTGGCCGGAGAATATGAAGCTGCGGGTTACGGTCCGGGTTTTCGGGTGGCGTTGCTGTTTGGCAACCGGCCCGACCATTTCTGGCATCTCATGGCGCTGAACAAGATCGGCGCAAGCGCCGTGCCGCTCAACCCGGCCTATCTCAATCACGAGCTGCACTACGGTATCGAGTTTGCGGACTGTGCGCTGGTCGTGGCGGCCGGATCGAGAGTGGGCGATCTGCGGCAGGTCTGTTCGAATATGGAAGTTCCGGTTCCGATCATCGATGTTCACGACGAACCCGTCAATCTGCCGCCGCCGTGCCGATTGCCTTCCGATGCACCTCAATCGCGAGGCGACCGCGAAGCACTGATTATCTACACCTCGGGAACCACCGGCCGCCCGAAAGGCTGCATGATTTCCAACACTTCATGCCTTGCTGCGGGTGAAAGTTATGGCACTGCAGGCGGACTGATCAATTTCGAGACAGGAAAGGATCGCCTGTACATTCCGTTGCCGACTTTTCACATGAACGTTTCGGTCTACACTCTCAACACAATGACGCGGCTTCGGAACTGTATTGTGCTGCAAGACCGGTTCCATGCGTCGACATGGTGGTCGGATATCGTTTCAACCCGCGCCACCTGTGTCCACTATATGGGAATTATCCCACCACTGTTGGTGAAGTCGGAAAAATCACCAAATGAAAATCTGCATAACGTGAAATTCGGACAGGGCGCGGGTGTGGATCCGGTTGTACGTGAGGCGTTTGAGACACGTTTCGGATTCCCCTTAATTGAAGCCTGGGGGATGACCGAAACATCCCGTGCGATCCAGAACAGCACTGAACCGAGAGACCCCGATGGCCGTTCCTTCGGTCGGGCCCGCCCGCCGCTGGACGTCCGAATTGCCGACGACAATGACGACCCGCTGCCACCGGGGACCCCCGGGGAACTTCTCGTGCGTTGCCAGGGACCGAACCCACGGCACGGCTTCTTTTCAGGCTATCTGAAACAGCCGGAAGAGACCGAGAAAGCCTGGAGAAATGGTTGGTTTCACACCGGCGATATCGTCATGCAGCGGCAGGATGGAATGTTGTATTTCGTTGACCGCAAGAAAAACATCATCCGCCGGAGCGGAGAGAACATTGCGGCGGCGGAGGTCGAAGAAGCGCTGATTGAAAATCCCTCAGTCAAAAGCGTCGCGGTGATTGCTGTCGAAGACGAACTGCACGACGAGGAAATCATGGCCTGCATCGTTCTGATGCCGGGCACGATTGCGAGCGACGGCATGGCGATCTCGATTTGTGAATCGGTTCAGGAGAAACTGATCAGATACAAGCTGCCGGCCTGGGTCAGTTTCGTCGATGAAATCCCGGTGACCAGCACGCAGAAGATTCAAAAGGGCGC
>JAJFHT010000353.1 GCA_021775495.1 Hyphomicrobiales bacterium
CACCGGCAATCAGTCGCGTGCGCAGGGACGAATAAATCGTCAGCGGCGTTCCGCTTTGATCGACCTCCATCAATGCCATCCTGTTGTTGACTGCCCTGCCACGGTTGATGCATCAGTTTAGAAAAAATTTCAAAATTCTCAAGTTTTCTCGAAATTTTTTGTTTTTACTGAGTTTTTGTCTTGCCGGTCCCGAGGTCCATTGTTATCGTTAACGTGCCTGTGGAGGAACAGGTGACCTGACGACCCGCCGGTCCATCAGCCGGCACCATTTCACCAGGGAGGAAGTATTCAAATGAGCATAGTTAAATCGACACTTGCGGCGCTTGCCGTGACCGGTCTGTTGACCGGTGTGGCACTCGCAGAAACAACAAAACTGCGTATCCAGACCCATTACGCGCCGGAGACGGTGTCGGGCAAATTGGCCGCAGACTTCATTGATGACGTTCAAGTCATGTCCAATGGCGAAATCGAGATCGAGATGTTCTATGCATCTTCGGTCGTCAAATCGGTCGAAACCTTCGATGCGGCGGCAACCGGCATTCTCGACTGCGACATGACCGGTGGCGGATACCAGACCGGTAAAAATCCTGCCTTCCAGTTTGTCGGCGACATCATGGGCGGATACGATACGCCTTACCAGCAGCTATCATGGCTCTATCACGGTGATGGATTTGCCGCTGCGGACAACCTTTACGGCAAATATGGCATGAAGCTTGTCGGCTGGTGGGTCTACGGCCAGGAATCGCTGACCTCGACCAAACCAATTGCCGGACCTGCCGACCTTAAGGACTGGAAATTCCGTTCGCCACCCGGCCTGGAAACCGAGATTTTCGCCAATCTCGGGGCAAAGCCCATCGTCATGGATTTCACCGAGATCTTCACCGCGCTTGAGACCGGCATCATTGACGGCGCCGATGCGTCGGGTATTGCCAACAATGTCGGGCTTGGTCTCTACGACCTCGGCAAACACACCAACTATCCCGGCTTCCATTCTATGCCATCGGATCATCTGGCCTGTAACAAAGCCAAATGGGACGCAATGCCGGAACATCATCGCCGCATCATGGATACGGCGATGCAGAAGCTGGCCCTGCAGACGGCACTGACCTTCGAGGTCAAGAATGCCGAAGCGGTTGCTTCGCTTCCGGCCAAGGGTGTCACTATCTACAACTGGTCGAGCGAAGACCGGGCCTCTTTCCGTGCTGCCGCACAGAAGGCCTGGGACGGCTGGGCGGCAAAGACACCGGAGGCAGATGCCCTGGTCAAGAGCCATCGCGCCTATCTCAAACAGCTTGGCTTGATTGCTGAATAAGACGATAACTCAGGCAGGCCCTTCGGGGCCTGTCGTTGTTTGTGAGTTTCGGGACTTGGGAGGGAACCGTGGTTGAGCACGAACGCACAGGTATCGTTGATCTGATCACCTGGGGTTTTAGCCGCATCGCGATGTGGGCACCGGCTTTTGTCGTGGCAATCATGTTCTACGAAGTCGTGATGCGGTACCTGTTCGTTAAACCGACGCTCTGGGTGAACGAGATGTCGCTCTGGGTGGCAGGGGCGATCTACATGACCGCCGGCCTCTATGCGATGCAACAGCGCAGCCACATCCGTATTTTCATCATCTACGACATGGTGCCGCGTTGGTGGCAGAAACTGTTCGACCTGCTTTCGGTCCTATGCATTCTGATTTTCGTATTTGCCACCATCTGGGGTGGATATGGCGAAGCGATGGCGAAGTTCATGCGCTGGGAACGATTTGGTACGGCATGGGATCCACCTATTCCGGCGACGATTAAACCGCTGATTCTGATTACCTTGATCGTTGTAGCGATCCAGGCTGTTTCCAACCTGATCTACGATTGGAACAGGGCTCCGGAAAGCCACGACCCGGCGGATGATCTCGATCTTCCGACCGACGAATTGCTGAAAGGCGAACAGCCTGAAACAGCGCCAGAAAACAAAAGCTGACGGGCGGGATTCATCGGTATGGATATCGGGTCAATATCACTGATTTTGCTGATTGGCATGCTGGCGCTTCTGGCGATCGGCATGCCCCTGGGTTTTGCATCGGGATTTCTCGCCGTTGTGGTTCTGGTGCTCAAATTCGGACCAGACTTGCTTTTTTCGACCTTTGGGACGGGACCGCTCAACATCCTCGCCCAGAGGCTCTACGGGGTGACCACCGAATATGTCCTGATTTCCGTACCGCTGTTCATCCTTATGGCAACGCTGCTGGAACGATCGGGCATTGCCCGGGACATGTATTCTAGCCTCAATATGTGGCTGTCGCGGACCCGTGGTGGCATTGCCATCGTCACGGCGTTGATGGCGATCGTGATGGCGGCGATGTCCGGCATTATCGGCGGCGAAGTCGTCCTGCTCGGCCTTATTGCGCTGCCGCAGATGCTGCGCCTCGGATATGATCAGAACCTTGCGGTCGGAACGATCTGCGCGTCAGGTTCGCTTGGAACCATGATACCGCCTTCGATCGTGCTGATTTTTTACGGCCTGATTACCGAGACGTCGATTCATGCGCTGTTCAAGGCAGCCTTCCTGCCGGGGTTCATCCTTGCGGGCTGCTACATCCTCTATATCCTGATCCGCACCCGCCTGAATCCGGAGCAAGCGCCGTTGCCTGAACCGCGCGAGGGCGACCTCTCACCAACCGAAAAAACCAAGTGTTTTGTCACATTTGTCGGCTGGCTGCTGGCCATCTGGGGTGGCGGTGCGCTGGTGCACGCCGCAACGATCGAACTGCAGAATATGCTCGGTCTTCTCAAACCGGATGATTATCAGCCCTATTCCGGATCACAGGTTCTCCGATATGCGGCGATTTTTGGCGCCGGGCTTTTCGGTCCGACGCTAGTGTTCGGCAAGGTCATTGCCGGGCAGACCTGGGGTATGAGCAAAGGCCTGATCGCACCGCTGCTTGTTGTGTTCGTGGTGTTGGGTTCGATCTATGGCGGTGTGACCGGGATCACCGAAGCGGCCGGCATGGGCACTGTCGCGGTCATGATACTGATCATCATCCGTGGCGAGTTTTCTTTCCTGCTGGTGCGCGAAGCGCTGATGCGTACCTTCAAATCCACCGGCACCATCATCTGGGTGACGTTTGGTGCGACGGCTTTGGCCGGGGCCTATACGATCGCCGGCGGACCGACCTACGTCGCCAATCTGATCGTCGGAGCGGAACTTCCAACCCTTGGCATCCTGCTGGTTATGATGGTGGTTTTCCTGTTTCTCGGTGCTTTCATGGACTGGGTCGGGATTGTCCTGCTGGTCATGCCGGTTTTTCTGCCGATCGTGCTCAAATTACCGGTCGCCGAATTGGGTCTGTTGGGACCGTTGGCCGCCGATCCGCGCTTTGTATCGGTGTGGTTCGGCATTCTGTTCTGCGTCAACATGCAGGTGTCATTCCTGTCGCCGCCATTCGGACCGGCTGCGTTCTATCTCAAATCCGTCGCACCGCCGCAGATTTCGCTGCCGGATATTTTTCGCGGGTTTCTGCCGTTCATCTGTATCCAGATCTTCGTGCTGATGCTGATCCTGTTTTTCCCCGAACTGACCATGTTCTTCAGGTCATAGTCCCGCCGGTGCGTCAAAACCCATGGCAATCATCGAAAGCATCAAAACCGGTTTCTATCGCCTGCCGTTGAAAGAGGTTCTCGTTGACGCCATGCATGGCGCTCACCACGCCTTTGAGGTGATCACTGTTGAGATCGCTGACAGTGATGGCGCGTCGGGTGTGGGCTACACCTTTACCGGCGGCCGGAATGGCGGTGCTGTTTTCGATGTCGCCTCCCGCGAGATCAAGGATATCGCAGTCGGCGAAGATGCCGACTGCATCGAGTGGCTGTGGAACAGGATCTGGTGGATCACCCATTATGGCGGGCGCGGTGGCCCGACGGTGCTCGCGTTGTCGGCATTTGATACGGCGCTATGGGATCTGAAGGCAAAAAAGGCCGGACTGCCGCTGTGGAAACTGCTTGGTGGTTTTGATCCGGTGGTCCCCTGTTACGCCGGTGGGATTGATCTGCATCTCTCGGCTTCGGAATTGATCGCCCAATCGGAGCGCAATGTCGATCGGGGTTTTCACGCGTTGAAGATGAAGGTCGGCCGCGATCGGCTGTCGGAAGATGTCGACAAACTCGCCGCCATGCGGGGGCATTTTGGCGATGCCTTTCCGTTGATGGTTGATGCCAACATGAAATGGAGCGTTGCGGAGGCCATTGGTGCTGCCCGGGCGTTTGCGCCTTTCAATCCGCTATGGCTCGAAGAGCCGATTATACCGGATGATCTGGAAGGGCATGCACGCGTTGCATCGGAGGGTGGAGTGCCAATCGCAACGGGTGAAAATATGCGGACGATCTGGGAGTTTCGCCACGCCATCACGGTGGGCCGTATCGCTTTTCCCGAACCGGACGTGACCAATTGCGGTGGGGTGACGCCATTCATGAAGATTGCCCACCTGGCCGAGAGTTTCAACCTGCCGATCACGTCGCTTGGTGCGCATGACATAACGGTGCAATTGCTGGCTGCGGTTCCGAACCGCTCCTACCTGGAAGCACATGGGTTCGGCCTGGAAGACTATGTCGAGCAGCCACTGGTCATAGAAGATGGAAATGCCATCGCACCGGAGCGGCCGGGTCACGGAGTAAAATTTGACTGGAAGGCGCTCGAAGCGCGGCGGGCCGACACGTGAACGGCAATCGGAAGGGAGACTTTTCATGCTGACATCAGAGCAGTTGCAGTTTTTCGAGCAGAACGGATACCTGGTGGTCGAAAATGTTCTTGAGCAAGTCTCCGTCATTGATCCGGTCCGACGTGAATACGCCAACCTGCTCAAGGGGCTGTGCGAGCGCTGGCGATCGGAAGGCTGGGTATTGGACGCGCCCGAACGGGCCGGTTTCGAGGACTTGCTGCTGACTGCCTATCGCCAGGGATGCGACTGGTTTCAGCCGATGGACATCTCTCTTCCCGGGGACCGCATCCAGGCCGATACCCCAATGCATTTCGGTCCGGCGGTGTTTGATCTGATCACCGCGCCCCGGCTTCTCGACCTGGTCGAGGATCTGATCGGTCCCGAAATCACCTCGAACCCGATCCAGCATGTCCGGATCAAACCGCCGTCTAGCGACCTGCACACCAATGAAGTGCGTGCACATATCACGTCAACCGACTGGCATCAGGACCGGGGTGTCGGCCATGCCGATGCCGACGATACGCGGATGATCACGGTATGGTGTGCGATTTCTGACGCTACCGTCGAAAACGGGTGTCTTCAGGTGATTCCGCGTGGACACCGTGACGGACTGAAACCGCATTGCCCCAAGATGCAAACAGCGATTGCCGACGGTTTTATTGATGAAAACCAGGCCCTACCGCTTCCGGTCCACAGCGGTGCGGTTGTTATTCTCGACCCGTTGCTTCCGCACGCGTCCCTGACGAACCAGACCGATCGGTTCCGCTGGTCATTTGACCTTCGCTACAACCGAACCGGTGAGTCGACGGGACGTGATCATTTCCCCTCGTTCATCGCGCGGAGCCGAGCGCAACCGGAGGCCGAGTTGACCAACTGGCGGTTGTGGCGCGGGATGTGGGAGCAGACACGAACCCGTCTTGCAGCCAAACCGCATATCGATATTCATCGCTGGGACTCCAGCGCTCCCCATTGCGCCTGACTGTGGCGGGCGGATGAGACAGCTGGAAACCCTCAATACAGATCAGGTCGGTTTTTACCGGGAAAACGGCTACCTAGTGCTCGAAAACCGAGTGCCAACAAATGTGATCGAGGCAATCCGCAGCGAGATCGCCCGATTTGAACTGGAGGCCCAAGGCCTGACACAGTCGAACGACCGGCTCGACCTCGAAATCAGCCACACGCCGGGCAATCCCAGGATCCGTCGCATCAAGCTGCCGCACAGCATCAGCGATGTTGTGCGTAAGCTTATGTATTCAGACCACATTCTGGCACCGGCGCGGGATCTGATCGGACCTGATCTCAGATTGCACACCACCAAGCTCAACATGAAATCGGCCAATTTCGGCGCCGCTATAGAATGGCACCAGGATTTCGCCTTTTATCCGCACAGCAATGATGACGTGCTGGCGATAGGCGTAATCATCGACGAAATGCGGAGCGAAAACGGACCACTGATGGTGTTTCCAGGAAGCCACAGGGGAACCATCCACGACCACCATGTTGACGGGGTTTTTGCCGGAGCGATGGATCTGGCGGCCTGCGGATATGACATTGCCGATGCAGTCGAACTGACCGGACCGGCGGGCTCCATCTCGATCCATCATGGCCGCATCGTTCACGGTTCGGCACTCAACACATCGAAGCATGACAGGCGCATTCTTTTTTACGAGATGATGGCGGCCGACGCGTTCCCGATAATGGGTTCGATGACCCGGTTCGACAGCGTCGACGACTACAATCAACGCATGTTGTGCGGGACACCGACCCTGCAACCGAGGCTTGCCGATGTGCCGGTCCGAATTCCACAGCCGCAACCGGAAGAGAATCGCTCGATCTACGAGATTCAATCGCGGCTAAAGCATCGCGCGTTCAACACAAACAGCTGATCCGCTACAAGGAGCCATTCATGACAAAACCGGCAATAGGATTTATCGGCCTCGGCCTGATGGGATCGGCGATGTGCAGCCGGTTGCTGGATTGTGGTTATCCGCTCACTGTGATTGCAAACCGGTCTCGCGAAAACGTCGACAGGGCCGTTTCACGGGGAGCGGTTGAAGTTGATACTGCTCGCGCGCTGGCCGAACGCAGTGACGTCGTGATGCTGTGCATGGATACCTCGCAATCGGTCGAAGCCAGGATGATGGGTGATGACGGAGTGATTTCTGGCTTGCGGGAGGGGGCGGTTGCAATCGATTTCGGAACTTCCCTGCCTGATTCGACCAGAATGCTGGGAGAGCATGTTGCTGCAAAGGATGCCAACTACCTTGATGCGCCGCTCGGGCGGACGCCCTCGCATGCGCTTGAGGGCAAACTCAATATCATGTGCGCCGGCGATACGGGTGCCTATGAAAAGGTGAAGCCGGTGCTTGAGGATGTGGGCGAAAATGTTTTTCATCTCGGTGCACTTGGATCCGGCCATACCATCAAGCTGATCAATAATTTTTTTGGAATGACCACCGCCACGGCGATGTGCGAAGCTTTCGCTATGGCCGATCTGGCCGGTGTGGAAAGGAAAAAGCTTTTCGATGTCATGGCGGCCGGACCGCTGCATTCGGGCATGATGGATTTTGTTGCCGCCTATGCGCTGGAGGGAAAGCCCGATGCGCTGGCCTTTGCCATCAAGAATGCCAACAAGGATGTCGGATATTATGGCGAAATGGTACGGTCAGCCGGTGCGCAATCGATCATGTCTCCGGCACCCGCAAATGCGCTGAAGATGGCCACCGATGCAGGATGTGGCGATCAGATGGTATCGCAGATGGTCGACTTCTTTTGCGCGCAGATGTCGGGCAGGACGCAGGGCAACGGATAGCCTTTGATGGCAGTCCTGACCGCCACAGCAAATCAGGACCGGCCAATGGCCGGTATCGTGCTGATGTTGCTGGCTTATCTGTGTTTTTCCGGCATTGATACAAGTGCGAAATGGCTGGTGTTGGCCGGGCTGCCATCGCTGCAACTCGCCTTCATGCGCTACATTGGTCATTTTGCTATCTCTTTGATTCTGCTTGGAAAATCGGATTTAAGCTTAAGCAGCTTTGGCAGCGACAAATTCGGACTGGTGGTTCTGCGCGGTGCCCTTCTGATGGGATCGACGGTTCTGAACTTCTTCGCCGTGCGCTATATCCCGCTGACACTGACGTCAACCATTCTGTTTTCTGCCCCGATCCTGGTCTGCACGCTGTCCTGGCCGCTGCTCGGCGAACGCGTCGGACTGTGGCGCTGGGGCGCGATCATGCTGGGTTTCGTCGGAATTCTCATTGCGATTCGGCCGTTTGACGACAGCTTTCACTGGGCTGCCATGCTGTCTCTGAGCGCGGCGTTCTGTTTTGCATTCTACTCCATCCTGACCCGCAAACTGTCCGGGGTGGTGGCGATCGACACGATGCAATTTTATTCGGGATTTGTAGGGACAATCCTACTTGCCCCATTCGCAATTGCCGAATGGCAGAATCCAGCCGGTGCACTCGGCTGGGTTTTGATGATCTTGATGGGCCTGCTCGGCTGGCTCGGCCACCAGTTGCTCACGCAAGCGCATGGATATGCCACGGCCAGTGCGCTGACACCGTACGGTTATTCGTTCATTCTGTATCTGACGATCTGGAGTTATCTGGTGTTCGATCATCTGCCGGACCGCTGGACCGTCACCGGCGCGGCGGTGGTCGTAACATCCGGATTGTTCATCTGGTTGCGGGAACGCCGGCTGGCGCGGCGCAAAAAGACCGAATTGCAGGAACTGGGAATTTCCTGACTTGGATAAACACATCAATGGCGCGTCGAGCGCATTATGAGGAGTGCAGATGACTGATGGTTCAGCCGATATCGGGGTCTATGGACTGGCCGTGATGGGAGCCAATCTGGCGCTCAATTTTGCCGAAAAGCAGCATATGGTTGCGGTCTCGAACCGCTCCTCCGGGCGGATATCACAGTTTGTCGATGAGGCCGGTTCGCTGAAAGACCGGATTGTCGCTAGTGCCGATCCGGAACAATTCGTACGGTCTCTCAAGCGTCCGCGCTCGGTCATCATCATGGTGCAGGCCGGAACGCCGGTCGATCAGACGATTGAGGTTTTCCGCCCATTTCTGGAGCCGGGCGACACGGTCATCGATGCCGGAAATGCCAATTTCCTCGATACGGTGCAACGTACGCAAGGTCTCGATGGAACCGGCCTCCACTTTGTCGGCATGGGCGTTTCAGGCGGTGAGGAGGGGGCCCGCCACGGACCCTCGATCATGGTTGGCGGATCTAAGGAAAGCTGGCGCATACTCAAGGCGCCGCTGCAGAAGATTGCCGCCGACTACAAGGGTGAGCCGTGCTGTGACTATATGGGCCCCGACGGAGCCGGGCATTTCGTCAAAACGATCCACAACGGCATCGAATATGCCGATATGCAGATGATTGCCGAGATCTACGGCATTTTCCGTGATGGATTCGGATGGGATGCTCCCAGAACATCGGATGTTTTTGAAAAATGGAACGAAGGCCGGCTCAATTCCTACCTTATCGAGATCACCGGCAAGACATTGGCCACCACCGATCCGAAATCCGGAATGCCGCTGGTCGATATTATTCTCGACAGCGCGGGACAGAAGGGAACCGGGCGCTGGTCGGTGATAGAGGCGCAGAAACTCGGCGTTCCCGCATCGGTGATGGAAGCCGCAGTCGCTGCCCGCAGCATGTCGTCGCGCCTGGAGGAACGGGTCACGGCATCGGGCGTTTTTGGCAGACTGACCTCCTCATCCATCGTGGAGGCGGAATCCGTCTCTGTGGGTGAATTGGAAGCCGCGCTTCTGGCCGGCAAGATTGCGGCCTATGCTCAGGGGTTTGCCGTGCTGGAGGCTGCTAGCCAGGAACATGGCTGGAACCTGCCGCTGCAATCGGTGGCAAAGATCTGGCGCGCCGGATGTATCATCCGCTCGGCGTTCCTTGACGAGATCGCTTCGGCTTTCGATGGCGCCGAACGTGACAGGAACCTGATGCTGGCTCCCGTGTTCACCGACATGCTGCGTGACAGCCACCAGTCGCTTCGAAAGGTTGTGGGCAATGCCGTCTTTGCCGGAATTCCGGTGCCGGCGCTGTCAGCCGCTCTTGCCTATCTGGACGATTTCCGCCGCTACCGTGGAACGGCCAACCTCATTCAGGCGCAGCGGGATTTCTTCGGCGCTCACGGGTTCCGCCGAACCGATGAGGCCGGTGATTTCCACGGGCCGTGGTGAGCGCAAGCGCATAGCGCAATCGCCGTTGTAACTGCCGGCGATCCAAATCGATTATCTCTGTAAAAAATAACGTGGAAGGGGCAGCTTTTCGGGGAGGATTTTACTGTTTCTCAATTGAATTCGGATTGAATGGAGGTCTTGCGTCAGAGGTTCAAATCGGTGATCGCTTCTCTTCCGGACAATGAGACCAGCCGCCTTGCGGCGTTGCGCGATCTGGAACTTGTTCACACCCCGGCAACTCCCGGTTTCGATGCAATCGTCGAAGCCGCGGCGGAAATATTCGAGTGCCCGATTTCACTGGTTTCGCTGGTCGAAGAAGATATCCAATGGTTCAAGGCAAAATGCGGTCTTGATGCCGAGGAAACCTCACGTGATGTGGCTTTCTGCGCACACGCCATTCTCACCGACGATCTTATGATCGTTCCCGATGCAACCAAGGATTCCCGTTTCAAGAACAACGCTCTGGTCACAGGTGAGCCGCATATTCGGTTCTATGCCGGTTGTCCGCTTTCCATCGACGGCGAACACCGTTTGGGGACACTCTGTGTCATCGACACGAAACCACGCCTGCCAACGAATGCGCAGCTCAAGCAGCTTCGGCGGCTCGGGACTGCCGTGGAGGGTCTGATCCGAGCCCATGAGAGTGCCCGGAAGTCCGAATCGACGACAAGAAATGCTGTCCTGCAGGAACAACGGTTCCGACGCCACGCCGACCTGCTTGAGCAGGTTGCGAAGGTTTCCGGCGTCGGTGGATGGGAAGTGGATCTTATCGACCGGCAAAACTATTGGTCCGCGCAGACTAAGCGGATTCACGACCTTCCGGATGACTACGAACCGGTCTTTGGTGAAGCCATCGACAGTTACGCTCCCGAAGCACAGCCAATCATCAGAAAAGCCTTTGATACTGGAATTGCTACGGGACAGGGATGGGATCTGGAGTTGCCCTTCATTACTTCCAAGGGACGCGAAATCTGGATACGCGTTGTCGGTGAGCCGGTACGCGAGAATGGTCAGGTCCGCCGAATTATCGGTGCAATTCAGGATATAACGCAGCGCAAGCAGCTTGAATGCAAGCTTGTCGAAAGCGAACGGCTGGCCAATGAACAGTCAGAGGAACTTGAAGTCACACTTGCCAATATGAAGCAAGGTGTGAGCGTCTTCGATGGTGACGCCAAACTGTTGCTGTGGAACCAGAATTACATCGATATCTTCAACAAGCCTGACGGTGAGATCTACGAAGGCGTCAGTTTTCATGAACTGATCGAGGCGGAAAAGGCACGCGGCGAGTTCGATGGAGATCCGGCCGCGATGATAAATGACCTTCGGGAACGGCTAAATGCCGGGGAGACGGTTTCAGCCCAGTATCGGACCAGATGCGGCCGGGTCATATCGGTGACGCAGGCTCCGATGCCGGGAGGTGGCTGGGTCGGTACCCATGACGACATAACAGCACAGGTAGAGGCGTCGGCACGGGTATTGCACGCGGCCCAACACGACACTCTGACCGGCCTTGTCAATCGCTCGCTTTTCAACATCGAATTTGAAAAGGCGGTGGAGGAGGCAAGGAATGGCGAAAAGCAAAGCGCGCTGATGCTTATCGATCTCGACCGGTTCAAACCGGTCAACGACACTTTCGGACATGCAGTTGGAGATCAACTGTTGAAAGCCGTTGCCGGCCGGCTTCGCTCGATAGTCAAATCATCGGATCTCGTTGCCAGACTGGGTGGAGATGAATTCGCCGTCGTTTGCCGGTCATGCGATAATTCACAGCAGGAACTGAGCGCGGTTGCCGCGCGGATAATCGAATCCCTGGCAAGTCCCTTCAGCATTGGCAGGAACAAGATTGAAATCGGCGCCAGCGTGGGTGTCTCCCTCATTTCGAGCGAGAACTGTGACGTCGAGACTGTGCTGGCCCATGCGGACAGCGCTCTCTACAAAGTCAAACAAAGTGGCCGCGGGGGTTATCGCTTCGTCGATGGGCAAATCCGCAACGAGATATCGCAAAGAAATCGCTGGGAAGTCGCGCTTCGGGATGCAACGCGGAATCGCGAGTTCGAGCTTCATTTCCAACCGATGAAGGCGCTCAAGGATCACCGGCTTATCGGTTACGAAGCCCTGATCAGATGGGCGCGGCCGCAACGGGCAATGGTGCCGCCATTGGAGTTCATTCCCATTGCCGAAGAGACCGGACTGATCCGGGAGATCGGAAACTGGGCTTTGAACACCGCGTTGGAAGAAGCCGTCAAATGGTCCGATCAAACGCGGATCTGTCTGAACATATCTCCGCGCCAACTTGGCAACGGCCTGCTTGTCGATGAGGTCGAACGCGCATTGAGTCACTGGGACCTGCATCCATCGAGACTTGAACTGGATGTAACCGAAGACATCTTTGTTGACGGAGATGAGGCCGGGCTGGATGATCTGCACAAGCTGAAAACGCTTGGCGTCGCCATAGCGCTCGACAATTTCGGAACCGGCAATTCATCGCTGAATAATCTGCGTCGTTTTCCGTTTGACAGGTTGAAAATCGACAGGTCGATTGTGGCCGAATTCGAACATGATTCCCAATGCGCAGCCATCGTTATCGCGGTGGCGAATCTGGCCAAAAGCCTCGGTATCGAGACAACAGCGGAGGGAGTTGAGACGGCGGAGCAAGTGTCTCTGCTCCAGATCACCGGGTGTACCAACGGCCAGGGATATTATCTCGGGCATCCCGTGCCCGCGGACCAGATCACCAGTCATTCACACAAGAAATCCGTGGCCCGACGGTAACCGAATTATCGTGCGAAGAGCCCGGCGGGATCGTAGACGGGGTCACCTTGCAACAATGTCACGACGACCTTCGCCGAGGCGATTTCCTTCGGTGCGATCTTGAAAATATCGCGATCAAGAACCACGAGGTCGGCAAATTTTCCGGGTTCGATCGAGCCGGTTCGATCGGCATGCTTGAGCAGCCGGGCCGGATTGATCGTCATCATTTCTACCGCCGTGGCCAGATCGGGTGCCGCTTCAACCCGGCGGGTCAATACGGTTTGCAGCTTGATCAGGGGTGAGATTTCGTCGGCATCCCAGTCGCTGCTGAGTATTGTCAGGGCTCCGGTTTCGATCATCGATCGAAGTGGAAGCAGCGCGTTTGCGCGGTCACCGATGAAATCCGCGACATAGTCCAGATACTCAGGATCGACGGAGCTTGGGGCGATCTGGAAATCGGCAACCACACCCAGTTCCGCAAACCGCGGCAGGTCGCGCGGAGCTATCATATACAGATGCGTGATGCGGTGCGGGCCCGATGCCGGATCCGCCTGCGCGATGGCATCAAGTGCAAGCCCGACACCGCGGTCGCCGGTGGCGTGAAAATGCAACTGAAACCCGGCGGCAGAGAGCTCGCGGGCGTATCGAAACAGTGTTTTTCGCGGAAAGTACTCAAATCCCATGCGATCGCGGTCACCCAGCGCCAGTTTTTCTTCATAGGGCTGATACAAAGCGCCGGTGGCCTGGGTCAGGATGCCGTCAACATAGATCTTTACCTGATTGAAACGCACCAGATTTTCAGGATCGTCGTCAAACCGGCGCTTCAGTTCGGCGATCTGGCTGTCGGCCGGGCGATCCGGGTAGACATAGAGTGCATTGCTGGCCCGGGCGCTGAGCAAATTCTTTTTCTCAGCGATGCCCCAGACTTTCTGGTGGCCGCGCGGCCAGTACCCACCGGCGTCACTGACGGCCGTAATGCCATTTTCCGCAAGTGTGTCCATGGCGGCCGCGAGGCTGCCGACCGCCAATGCGATGCTGCTTTCAGTCGGCGGTTGCGCAATATCAAGCAAAGTCTGACTGAGGCTTTCCAGAACCACTCCCGACAGGTCGCCGCCGTCAAGGCGGATCAACATTCCGCCGCCGGGATCGCTTGTCAGTTTGTCAAAACCGGCCGCCGCCAGCGCCGGTGAATTGGCCCAGGCTCCATGACCGATGTCGTCAATGATTATGGCCGGATGGTCCGGGATCGCGGCATCGATCAATGCCAAAGGATCGGCGACGGATTCCAGCAATCCGCTCATGTTGACCCCGGCTCCCATTATCCATCCGTTTTCCTGCCGGGTCTGACGGCAGTCCTCCAGCGTGGTAGAAAAATCCGCTTCACTGCCAAACTGCGGCATGTCACAAAAACCGGCCGATATACCCGCTTCAACGGCGTGCAGATGCGCATCCTGGAATCCGGGCAGAATCAAGCGACCGCCGAGATCAATTTTGACCGCGTCGCCGAATTGCTTGAGAATATCGGCTTGGCTGCCAACCGCGCTGATGACCCCATCGGAGTCGATCGCCATTGCTTCCGACCAGGATCGATTTTGATCCACCGTGTAGATCCGTGCGTTGGTCAGCACCATCACGCCTTGTGCAGTCGCCTGCACAATTGTGCCGCAAAGGATAATGATCGCGGCAACGATCGACTGTTTACATAGATCCATCGGAATTGTCCGGATTGATGCGGCAATTCAGAGCGGTGAACTGCTCTCTGCGCTGTCAGTAGTGGTGGTTTGATAGCGGGCGATCGCGGTGACAATATCGTCGGCATTGACCTGGCCGGTAATCTGGCCGTTTTCAACAATGCCGACGGTGCCACCGCCCTGGGCGAGTGCCCGGATAATGTCCGACACCGGCGTTTCTGGATTGGTCGTTCCGGCCATGCGCCTAGAATCCGAACCCGGTTTGCCGGGCCGCATGACATCGGCTGCCGTCAGCACACCCAATGGATTCATGTGGGTGACGAAATCGGCGACATAAGCGTCGGCCGGCCGCATCAAAATGTCCTGCGCGGTACCGCACTGGATGATACGGCCGCCTTCCATGATGGCTATGCGATTACCGATCTTCATGGCTTCGTCGAGATCGTGACTGACAAAGATGATGGTTTTTTTCAACCGCTGCTGCAGATCGAGCAGTTCGTCCTGCAGCCGCGAACGGATCAGCGGGTCGAGCGCTGAAAACGGCTCGTCCATCAACAGGATCGGTGCGCCCGTCGCAAAGGCCCGCGCCAGCCCGACCCTTTGCTGCATGCCGCCGGACAGCTCATCGACCTGGCGATCCGCCCAATCCGAAAGACCGACCAGTTCGAGTTGCTCGGCAACGCGTACGGCGCGTTCGCTCTTTTCGAGACCGGCAAGTTCCAGCCCAAGACCGACATTGTCCGCCACGCTGCGCCAAGGCAGCAGCGCAAACTGCTGGAACACCATGGAGACCAGGCGGGCACGCGCCGACCGCAAAGTTTTTTTATTTACGGCGCCGACATCGAGCGATTCATCTCCGATATTGATGCGGACATGCCCACGGGTGATCGGGTTCAGCCGGTTAATGGCACGCAGCAAGGTGGATTTGCCCGAACCAGACAGGCCCATGAGCACGACGATTTCGCCTTCGGTGACTTCAAGTGAGCAATTGTGGACACCGAGAACCTTGCCGGTTTTGGACTGAATTTCCGACCGGTCGAGGCCGTCATCGGCAAGCGCCAGTGCTTCATTTGGCCGTGCGCCGAAAATGATCGAACAATTGTCGATTTCAATAATGGAACTCACCGGCTGTCCTCACCTTCGGATCGGAACATGCGGTCAAGGATGATTGCCACGACGACGATGACCAGACCCGCCTCGAAACCGAGCGCCGTGTTGACCGAATTCAGGGCTCGGACCACCGGAACGCCAAGCCCGTCGGCTCCGACCAGAGCGGCGATCACCACCATTGAAAGCGACAACATGATGGTCTGGGTAAGCCCGGCCATGATCTGCGGCATCGCGTAGGGTAACTCGATCTTCCAAAGCAATTGCCTGCGGGAGGCGCCAAAAGCCTCGCCGGCCTCGATCAATTGTTGCGGCGTGGATGAAATGCCGAGATGGGTCAGCCGGATCGGCGCGGGAACGACAAAGATTGCTGTTGCGATCAGTCCCGGCACCATACCGATGCCAAAAAAGACAATGGCCGGGATCAGATAGACAAAGGTCGGCAAGGTTTGCATCAAGTCGAGTATGGGCCGCAGCACTGTAAACAGCCGCGGGCGATGTGCCGCGGCGATGCCGATCGGCACACCGATGGCCATGCAGACGATGCAGGCTGAAAGCACCAGTGTCATGGTCTCCATCGTCTCTTCCCAGTAGCCCTGATTGACGATGAAGAGCAAGCCGGCGCCGGTAAGGACCACCACTGTGATCGAGCGCCGCAACAGATAGGCCAGACCGCAGAAAATGACGATGACAATCAACGGATGCGGCGCATTGAGCACCGCCAGAAATCCGTCGATCATGGTCTGCATGACGGCTGCAAGCCCGTCGAAGAACCAGCCCAAATTGTCGGTCAGCCAATCGACGAGTTTCTTGGCGGTTTTACCGACCGGAATTTTGGTTTCTGTCAGCCAGTCCACCGTGCCCCCGCAATGCCGTTGTCAATGTCATGAATCGAAATCGGCCGGGCCGCGAACCGGGCCGGCCGATATAGGCAGGTCAGAGCCCCAGAGCACCCTTCACCGCCGCCATGGCGTCACCGCCGTCGCGGGTTGTGACGCCGGTCAGCCAGCCATCGAGTGAACCCGGATTGGCTTTCAGCCAGGCATTCGCCGCATCGGCCGGATCTTCGCCGTCATCAAGGATGGCGCCCATGATCTCGTTTTCCATGGCCAGTGAGAACTCGAGGTTGTTGAGTAGTGCGCCGACATTCGAGCACTCGGCTGTGTATCCGGCGCGGGCATTTGTGAAGACGGTTGCTCCGCCGAAGTCCGGACCAAAGAATTCGTCGCCACCGGAAAGATATGCCAGTTCGAAATTTGCATTCATCGGATGGGGTGCCCAGCCGAGGAAGACGATCGCGCCCTGCTTCTTGTTCAGCTTGGCGACCTGCGCCAGCATACCCTGTTCGGAGGATTCAGCCACCTCGAACCCCTTCAGGCCGAAAGCGTCTTTCTCGATCATGTCGAGAATCAGACGGTTGCCGTCATTGCCCGGCTCGATTCCGTAGATCTTGCCGTCGAGTTCGTCCTTGAATTTGGCGATATCGGCAAAATCCTTAAGGCCCTTGTCGTGCAGATATTTCGGGACGGCCAGGGTGTATTTGGCGCCTTTCAGATTCGCACGAACCGAATCCACCGATTTGTCATCAAGATAGGGCCGTACATCACCTTCCATCGACGGCATCCAGTTGCCGAGAAACACGTCGATGTCTTTCTTCTTCATCGACGCATAAGTCACCGGTACCGACAGCACCTTGATGTCGGTTTTGTATCCAAGCGCTTTCAGAATTTCCGTGGTGGCGGCGGTCGTGGCCGTTATATCGGTCCATCCAACGTCCGAGAAACGCACTTCAGCGCAGCTTTCCGGCTCGGCGGCCAGCACCGATCCGGCAGACATGCCGGTTATCGCCACCGCGAGCATCAAAGAATTAAACAATTTCATTTTGTATCTCCCATTTACAAGTCTGTGCGCTGATCTGCTGTTTCTCATGCAGGCCACCGAAACGATTTTCGGAGCCAAACACGAAATCAGCCCGGCTTTCAAGCCGCGCAGCACGGCGCTACCGATCATTTCATGAATAGCATTACCTGAAAAACCGTCATATGCGGCGATACACGCCTGAATTGCGACCACCAGAGATGCCTTTCATTCGAGCCGCGCGATGACTATATTCCGCTTCCATCCATTCGAGCAAAAGCCCAAAGGGGTCAGACATGGCAAGCTTGCAGAACTTTGATGCCGAGATTGAAAAAACGCGACAAGTCGTCGAGGACATGAAATCGAAAATTGAACAATCCGGCGTTGTTCTGGAGGATTTTGCCAAGGCGGACAAAGAGATCGGGGATGCGGACTTCGATATCGAAAACGCACGAATCCAGGATGTCATAAACCAGCAGAAGGTGATGGAATCGAACATTGCCGACCTGATCATCGGGCTGGAAGATGCGACCAACGTGTTTGGCTCCGAATTTGAGAGCATGAAGAGTTACTCGGCTTGGGAAAAATTCATCGGAATATTTTCCAAGCAGAACATGCAGCGGATGCGCTCCGATCGTGTGCGCAACATGTCGCTCGCGGGAAACCTGCAGGAATTGCTGTCCAAGTCCGATACAATCGTCGGCATTCTCAAAGGGCAAAAGGAGATTCTGGACGAGCGTTATTCGACATCGGAAGCCAGTCTTGTGAAAGTCATCGAACGGCGCAAGACAACGATGGAAAATCTGGAGGCGACGCAAAAACGGATCGAAGAACTCAATCCGTTGCTGCTTGATCTGGAAAACCAGATGGCCGCGTCGACCAACCAGAAACAGCGAACGACGCTGGAAGGCAAACGCTCCAAACTCGCTACCGAATACAACGAGGCACAAGCCAAGGAACAGGAATTGCTGGCGGAAAGCCAGACGCTGGAGCGTTATACCTCGATGTTCCAGACCTTCGTCGATTCGCTCAACAATCAGATTGCCGCGCAAAACACCCTGATCAACAAGCTGACGATCGACACTGAGCAGCGCATCGTACTTTACAAGGCGCTCGAGGATTCATTGAAAACTGCGGCACAGCAGGACGTCGCGCACAAGATCAACACGCTCGGCAGCCGGGTCGATACCGCCGCCGAGGAAACCATGGCAGGCGTCGGCGCGGCTGCTCAGAAACACATCGGTGATCTTCTCGAGATGCATGAAGGCAACATGCGCGCCACGCAGGATATCCAAAGACGCAAGAAACTGGCTGATGACGCGTTCGCTCGGCGGTTCGAGGACGTCATGAAGAAACACAACACAGCTGATTATGTGCGGACCTGACGGGCGGCACGACGATTGTGATGAAATGAGTCGCTTCAGGTCGTATTCCAGATGAGCTCGAGCCAGGAAACCGCCGAACGCTATTTCAGCGCCATTTCGGCAGCCCTTGATGGCCTCGATGTGTTTTTACGGGACGACCGCTCGCCGTTTTACAAACATGGTCTGGTGGCCCAGGTAGCCGTCGAATACATTGCACGGCTGGAAAGCTCCTTTTCCTGCTGGCGAAATCGCCTGGGTTTCATGGAGCGGTTCCGCATTTCGCGCGCCGGCAGCGGGTTTCCGATCTTCCAGAATGTGCTTGAACTGGAGAATGACCGCAGGCAGGCGACACAACGGCTGGATGCGATCCCCGAACCGGCCGAACTTCGCGCCGAGATGGCCGATTTCATTCTGCGCCACAAGGCGTTTCCGAAAGACCTTCGCCAGGCGATGGCTGAACGGCTTTACCTGGAGGATGTAAAGGATGGCCGGATCTTCTCTCCGCATATCCTGCCGCGCACAGTGAAGGTTTCCGTCAATCCGAAAACCCGGAGGCCCTATTATGTTGTACATTGGGGGGCGTTTGACGGCAGTGAAAATCTGCCGATGATCTATATGGCGACGCTGGAAGATTCATCGAAAGACATGGTGTCCGCACTGGTGACCGGTGATGCCCGGCTGAACCCCGAAGCCGGCATCGATCTGCCGGTCGAAGGACTGCTCAATCCTGAACTTGCGCACAGCTTTGATGACTTTGCCGAAAAGAACGCGGCCTATTCGCTGTCCCCGGCAACTATCGCAGACAATCTGGACAAGGATTTCGAAACCCTGCACCCGAAACAGTTGCGGCGGGTCATATTGGGGCCGTTTTACAGCGCCGGGATCACTGAGCACAACAGTACGGTGACGGACATTCTTGCAAAGGTCCGGCGGCCGGAGAATGCCTGGCTTCTGACTTGGACGGTGCAAGAAATCTATTCAAAGACCGAGCGGCCGGAGCGGCGCGGATTGTGGTCGTCGGAACCGGCGCGCCAGGAATTTTACGTCAACACTGACAATCTGGAAGCCGCGCGACAGGGTGTCAGCGCTTATGAAAAGCACGCGCTGATACCACATGAAGCCTATCAGGCGCTTTATGCAGCCGGCAAAACCGAGGAAATCTTCGATGATTTTTCCGTTCACATCCTGTCGAACGGCCAGGTCATCAGTGATGTTTGATTGAAGGCAGTAGACAATGGACACCGGGTTGACGGCGATCAACGAAAAGGACATCGAAAAACACCGCGCCACCGCGCACAGCATGGTGACCAGGATCGTCGTGATGGAAGATGGCGGCGGGCTTGGATCGGCTGCGCTGGCGGGTACCGGCCGGCGGTTTGTCTCGACCGTTTCAACCGGATCGGTTCGCCGGACGCGCGAGGTCGAACTGGCAAAGAGCATCGCCGCGGTGCGGCCCGATGATCAGATGCTGTCGATCCCGCAACACAGCCTGCTGTTTCGCGCCCGGCGCGGCATTGCCGTAGCCTTGGCGGTCTCCGATACTTTTGCCGAATCGACCGAGTTGGAGAGTCTCAAGGCGAAGAATACGAGGTCACCGCTCGCAGGGGACGAAGCGAGCCACTACAAAAGTCTGCTTTCGGCTTCCGCCTATGTTGCAGCCTTCACTTTCGCGGCATATCTGCTGCAGCTTCTGGAAAGCGATGTCGAGCCGGTGAATGACACCGCGGAACCGGATTTCCTGTTCGACACGGCCCAGGATGCGCTGAAATCGATGATCGCAGGTCTCGATGCGGCGGTGTCGTCATCGAAAGACCCGATGACGATGATCGCCCATGCCCGCGCATTGTGCCGAGTGGCCATTGAAGGGCTGTTGCAGCGAAAAGGCCGGTTTGAAGGGCTGGGGGCATTCGAGGATTCGCATTTGCGGGTCGAAAGCGACGATTTCATTCTTGACGGTTTCGATGTTGCTCCGGGCCAGAAGCGCAAACCGCTGATCATGGCGTTCAAGAAACCGAATGAGATCATCGGCAATCACATCGCCAAATACCAGGCAATGAAATTCGCCAAGATGCTGATGGCTTACGATTTCGACAAACAACTCAATCCGTTTGTGGAATTGGGTGGCTTTCTGTTCACATTCATCGGCGACGGTGCGCCGGGGACCGGCAAGACATTGCTGATCCAGATGACGGCCGGGCTGATCAACGATTACTGCCAGATTGCAGGATATCCGTTTCACTACGAGAATTTCGGGGTCGATCAGATCTCTTCCTACCAGGGCAAGTCGGGCCAGAATTGCAAGCAGTTCGTCAACAATGTCCTGAATCCGCGCGCCATCGGATTCGGCACCGTCGATGACATCGATCAGGTGGCGGCGAAACGATCCGATGACAAGGCTTCTGCCGGCCAGCAGGAGGTAACCGGTGTGCTGATGGAGAGTTTTGCCGGCGCGTCGACGGTGGTGCGGGGCAATTGCTCATTCGGCATGTTCTCGAACTATCCGGAGAATGTCGATGATGCGCTGCGCCAACGGGCGGGCGCCCGCTGGCTGGTGGATGGTCCGCAATCGCGTGATGATTATGTCGATATTTTTGTCCTTCTGGCGGGGGACAATCATTCCATTCCGCTCGGCGACCACAAGCTGTTCGAGGCGCAGCAAATCAAACAGGCGGTTGCGACGGCCTATGAAAAACACTCCAAGCCCGGCGAGGAGGGGCTGGTCAATATTCACGACCGCTATCTTGAAAATCACGGCGAGCCGAAATCCATGGCAGATATCGGTATTTACCTGCACATGATCAAGGAAGCCGAGCCGCGCTTTACCGGACGCGCCATCAAGAATGTCACCGATGCGATCAAGATGCGCGCTATGGATATCGATCTGCCCGATGAGTGGTTCGAGACGCCGGAAACTTTCATGCACAAGGCCTATGAAGAAAAAACGGCAATGATCGAGGAGCTTCGGCAGCCGTTCACAATGGCGATGGTGATGCAGGAAATCAACCGTTATGCCGATTCGGAATTCCGCTATTCCGATCGTGCCGATGAGGCAGATGTCAGTCAGATGATCCGTTCGACGCGGCTGAAGGAACGCGCCATCCGCGAGATCGAGGCGCTGAAGAAAAAAGGCGCCTGGAACGCCTGACATGGAGCGCCTATACGAGAATGAGCTGATTTATGGCCGCCTGCTGACGGTCGAGGAACCGCACCTGGTCGAGCGCTACAACAAGGCGCTTCAGGCATTCGGGCTCGCGCCGACGAAGCTTGACCGATTCGATATCGACCGCACGGGTTTCTCGCCGCAGATCGCCAAGGAATGTGGGGATGATCACTATCTCGACCCCAATGCGATCAATCGCCGCTTCATCATCCTGACGCCGGCTCAGGCCGATCTCCCGGTGGTGCACACGGCATTCTCCAACACATCGCAACTGATGTACGAATTCCTGTCGAACAATGCCCGCGCCATCAACGCCCTGACCATCAAGGACGTGATCTATGGCGAGATCGAAGATTCCGTTTCCGAAGTGAGTGATATCGAGGATCTCCTGTCGATCAACCAGGTCGAGTTCCGGGTGCTATCGGCTGAAAATATCCTGGGCAAGGCATCGGAATTGCGGGTTTTGATCGACCGACTGGAAAATGATCCCGATGCGTGGCGCGACAAAACCATGCTCAATCACATGGTCGAGCTTGCAAAGGTCACAGGCGATATAAGGGAAAATGCCCTGGTCCCGGATCAGGTTCTGTTCCGGCACAATGCGTTTTGGACCAGCCATTTCGGCGGGCTTTACGTATTCCTCGATGAGCGCATGACGACGGTGATCAGCGATCCGAAGGCACCCGGGTTCCGGCGGTCACGCCCGTGGCAGGTGAGTTATCTGTCGCTGCATGATTCCGAGGCGGTGTTCGATTTTCTGGCCTCGACCGGTCGCATTGATCTGCCGCGGGCTTCGTGGCTTGAGACATCCGGCTATATTGAGCATCGGGCGGAAATGGCGATCCGATCGCTTATCAACCGGATCGAACCGGAACGCGATCTCAATGCGATCGACAAGGTCTGGTTGCAGACCTGGATGCATCGTCATGCCAGCGAGATCAACGATGACGGTACGTTCCCGTTCCTTAACGGCGCCAAACGGGATGTTGCGCAACTCGGCCGTCTCGACCCGGGTGAAATGACGGCATTGCGGCGGTTTCTCGTTATCCGGGCCAAACCCGATCATCGCGATGCATGGCTGACCAACCGGCTGATCTCGGACTTCGTGCCTTCCGATTTCGTTTCGCGCTATGTTTTCAACAAACAGGGATTTTACCGTGATTACGCCCAATATGGCGAAGCGTGGCGGGCGCATGTTGTCGAGACGCTCAAAAACACATATCTGAACGACAAGGAAGCGTTGCGTGAGCGTCTCTATGGATTGACCGACTAAACGCGCAGACCAAGGTTTCCAGTCACCGCACCGCAAGGAACATTTCGATGCTCGATCCGATCGTCCGATTTTTCACAAGTGTCTTTGCCTGGATCGGCCGGGGGATCGGCTGGCTGGTCGCCCTGCTGCTCTGGCCGTTTGCTGCCTTCGGGCGCTGGTACCGGCGCACGCACGTTATCCTGAAAGTCATTTTCGGCTTCATCATTCTGTGCATTCTCATTCCCTATGGCAATTTCATCTGGAACGTCAGTTGGATCCGAAATTTCGATATCAACTACCCTGATCGGCTGAAACTGGATGAGCGGCTGGTAGCCGCCGGTGAACAGTCGGCGATCGAAGGGGGCACCGACACGACGCGCACCTGTGGTCGGTCGTCGATTGTCGATGCGCAGATTGAACTGATCGATTTCAACGTCAATCAGAATGCCTGGATTTCGGCCTCACTTCCCTACAAGCTCGGTCTGTTCGGAATTGCATGGGACGCGACCCCGTGGATGGACAACAAGGCATCCTTCCAGCGTGGCGTGCACCGCGCGGTAACCCGTACCTCCGTCGAACTGGCCGATGTGCTTGGCCGCATCCGCGGAACGTCGGCAATCGACGACGACCTGCAGGATGCCCGCGGCAATGTGCAGATCGACGAATTCAACTGGTATTTCGGTTTCAATCCCTTCGGTTTCAAACAGACATCCTGGGGCAGTTACAATCAGGCGATGAAAAGCTACCAGGCATACAATGGCCGCCTGGAGGATTGTTCGGCGACATTTGATGCCAGGGCCGATAATTTGATGCAGTTCATCGACCGTATTGCCAAGGACATCGGTTCGATGTCGGCGGTCATCAAGGACCGGGCAGAGCGATACAATGGCGGCTGGTTCGACACGCGCGCCGATAACATCTTCATGGAATCGAAGGGCATGCTCTATGCCTATTACGGCATGATCAACGCGGCCCGATCCGATTTTCGCGACATCATCGAGAAACGCGCGCTGACAGACCTTTGGGCCAATATGGAGAGCCAGTTGGTTTCGGCGCTCAACCTTGAACCGATCATTATATCGAATGGCGTGGAGGACGGATCGATCATGCCGACCCACCTGACCACGATGGGTTTTTATATTCTGAGGGTGCGCTCGAACCTGGTCGAAATCCGCTCGGTCCTGGATCGGTAAACAGCGATTTATCAATCGATAAACGCTTGATTTGAATCAACGCCCGAGCCGTCATTTTGTGCTTGTCTCATCGCTTAAGAACTTGCCCGAGATGAGGAGACACCATGGCTCAAGTGGATAATGTTGCCGCTGGGAAAAAACAGACCAGTGAATCGATGCCGGCGCCCGAAAAAACACCGGTGCCTGTAGCCCGGAAGGAATCGGTTCCGGCAACCCAGAAGAAAACCCAGCGCAGTAACGGTTGTGCGGCGGCAGTTCGCACGGATGTCGTTCCGGCCCAAGAAACAGTTCCGGACGTGGCACTGGAAAACGCGGCCCACAAGATTGCCGAACTGCGCCATGATCCGGAGGCGGTTCGCCGATTTTTCGAGAACGGCGAATATCCGTACAAACGCAAGATCAGCCGCAAATCCTATGAAAAACAAAAAGCACAGCTTCAGGTCGAATTGCTGAAAGTCCAGGAATGGGTCAGGGCAACCGATCAGAAGATCGTGTTGCTGTTTGAAGGCCGGGATGCCGCCGGCAAGGGCGGAACCATCAAACGGTTCATGGAGCACCTCAATCCGCGCGGGGCGAGGGTGGTCGCGCTCGACAAACCGACAGATCGCGAACGGACGCAGTGGTTTTTCCAGCGCTATATCAGCCAGTTGCCGGCCGGAGGTGAAATCGTGCTGTTCGATCGCTCCTGGTACAATCGTGCCGGTGTCGAACGGGTTATGGGTTTCTGTTCGCCGAATGAATATCTGGAGTTCATGCGTGAGGCGCCTGATATCGAAAGGATGATGGTGCGAAACGGTGTTCGGCTGTTCAAGTACTGGTTTTCGGTCACTCGAACCGAACAATTGCGACGTTTCGAGTCGCGAGAGAAAGAGCCGCTGAAGAAATGGAAACTGTCGCCGATCGATCGTCAATCGCTGAACAAGTGGGACGATTATACCGAAGCCAAGGAAGCCATGTTCTTCTACACTGACACCGCCGACGCGCCATGGACGGTGATAAAGTCGGACGACAAGAAACGTGCCCGGCTGAACTGCATGAGGCATTTCCTGTCCGTGCTGCCCTATCCGGGAAAGGACCTTCATATCGTCGGTCATCCCAACCCGCTGATCGTCGGGTCCAGTTCGGACGTGATCGGTACGGCAGATCATATTCTGGGAAAGAGCCTGCACCCGGATCAGCGCCGCGGGTAGTCAAGCCTGTCGCATTTCATCCATTTCGCGGCTGTTTTGAGACTGCGAATGCCTGCTGAGATTGATTTGGTGCCGCCAAATCAATCGATGCGGCGCCGGGTTCGGTTTCCGCTCTGTAGTGGAGATCCCCGAGATGGGCGAAGTAAAATCCGACATTGAGATTGCGCGTGGTGCGATCAAGCTTCCGATCCAGGAGATCGGTGCGAAGCTGGGCATTTCGAGCGATCACCTGCTGCCCTATGGCCACGACAAGGCAAAGGTCTCT